>CAKSPP010000087.1 GCA_934481505.1 uncultured Eubacteriales bacterium | reverse complement strand
CTTTGAGCCCGACTGTAAAAGACAGGCTCGGCTCTTCCGCTTACAGCATTTATGTAAGCCCTCATTCGGGTTATTACCTTAAAGATAAGGCGATCGACCGCAAGGAACTGCGTTTTCTGCGGAGGCTTGTAAGGGACTATTACCACAGAGCGGCATCCGCCGAAAGAACTTTTGAAATGTGGGAAGACGTTTCGGCGTGCGAAGATGTTTATATCCGTCCTCTCGGAAAAACGGCGGATAAAATGCTTGATACGACCCACCCTTACGAAATCTGCGTTCTTAAAAACGAGGCGGAGAAAATCCTTTCGACAGTCGGAAAAAACAGCCCTTATTACGAAACTGCGGAAAGGCTTGCTTCTCTGCTTTCGGAGGTCACACCGCTGCCGCTTTCGGTCATTCCCGAAGGCTCTCTTCTGCACGAATTTTTACCGCAAATTTAAAAAATAGGAAAAACCTCTTGACATCGTATTCAAAATAGTGTATAATGTAAAAAGAAAACTGGTAGTTTACGGTTTTCTGAATTTATGAAATCGCTGGATTTTCCGCAAAAAACGGATGTTAAAAAGAACGGCGATGGAGGGAGGGACAAAGAATGGCAGAAATCAGATTGAAAGAAAATGAGTCTCTGGACAACGCACTCCGTCGTTTCAAAAGACAGTGTTCCAAAGCAGGTGTTCTCGCAGAAGTAAGAAAAAGAGAGCATTATGAGAAACCTTCGGTCAGAAGAAAGAAGAAGTCGGAAGCTGCAAGAAAACGCAAATATAAATAAGAGTCCAACTCAAAGGCTGTAACTGCAAGGTTACAGCCTTTTTTACACGGAGATAATATGGATAAGAAAAAATTGCTTACCCCCACCGCCGAATTCGGGCATTTTTCGGAAATAACCCCCGAATTCTTAAAACAAAACGGAATAAAAGGGCTTTTGTGCGACATTGACGACACTCTCGTAACGCACAATTACCCTCTGCCGACCGAAGAAGTTGAAAAGTGGGCAAAAGACCTAAAAAAGGCGGGGATTCTGCTTTGTTTCGTTTCTAATAACTATTATAAAAGGGTAAAACCGTTTGCCGAAAAACTAAACGTCCCGTTTTTTTGTATGTCTGGAAAACCCGCCGAAAGAAACTATAAAAAAGCGGTCGCCGCTCTCGATCTTGAAAAAAGCGAAACGGCGATGCTCGGAGATCAGATTTTTACCGATATAAAGGGAGCCAACCTTTTCGGAATAGTTTCCTATAAGGTAAAACCGATAGGCGAAAAAGCGACTTTGTGGATAAAAATAAAGAGAAAAAGGGAAAGGAAGATTGCGGAATGATAAAATTCGGACCTGCCGGCGTTTCGCCGAATATGAAAAATCTGGGCGTGAAAAAAAGTCCCGACGCTCCCGAAATATTGAATAAACTCGGACTCAACGCTTTCGAATATCAGTGCGGAAACGGGGTTCGGATAACCGACGCCATAGCTTCCGAACTCAAAGCCAACTGCGAAAAATTCGGCGTTTTTCCGTCGGTTCATTCGCCTTATTTCATTTCTCTTTCGTCAATCGAAGAAGAAAAGAGAGATAAGAGCGTAGACTACATTTTGCAGACTGCCGCAGCGGCAAAGAAAATGGGTGCAAAAAGGATAGTCGTCCATTCCGGGTCGTGTGCGAAAATTTCCCGCGAAGAAGCCCTTGTTTTGGCAAAA
Organism: uncultured Eubacteriales bacterium; assembly: GCA_934481505.1. GTDB lineage: Bacteria > Bacillota > Clostridia > Oscillospirales > UBA644 > Geddesella. The sequence goes on along the minus strand of CAKSPP010000087.1, from coordinate 4,504 downwards.
GACACGATAAAAAAGGCGGTTGCGGCTCTTGACGCGGAGGGGCTTTCCGATATCATAATCTGCCCCGAAACAATGGGGAAAATCAATCAGCTCGGAACTCTTTCGGAAGTTATGGAACTGTGCCTTGTCGACGAAAGGCTCTTGCCGTGTATCGATTTCGGACATCTCAACGCCAGAACTCTGGGCGGAATAAAAACCTCGGAGGATTACGAAAAAATCCTCGACGAAATAGAAAACAAGCTCGGACACGACAGATTAAAACATATGCACTGCCACTTCTCGAAAATCGAATATACCGCGGGCGGCGAAAAGAGGCACCTGACTTTTGACGACGAGACTTTCGGTCCCGATTTCACGCCGCTTGCCGAACTCCTTTATAAAAAGGAACTTTGCCCGACGATAATCTGCGAATCGTCCGACGTTATGGACAGGGACGCTCTTATAATGAAAAAAACTTACGAAAGTTTTGCGGAGGCATAAAATGATAGAAAAACTTCAAAAAATGCTGCCCGAAAACACGGCGGCATATATCGAAAGACCTGAAAACCGCAGGTATTACACCGGATTTACTTCGTCGAACGGCTTTCTTTTCGTAACGAAAAATACAGCGGTATTTTACACCGATTTCAGGTATATAATTGCCGCGAGAAACACCGTCGACAAGCGTATCGAAGTTCGCGAGCTTGACAAAAACAGATATGAAATTGTCGCCGATTTCGTTAAAAAAGAGAATATAACCACCGTTCTTATCGAAGAAAACAGCCTTTCATACGCTTCGGCAAAGAAACTTGAAGAGGCTGTCGCTCCCGCAAAAATCATGCCCGAGGGCGACGGTTATACCGTGTCGCTGCGGCAGATAAAAACCGAAAAAGAAATCGCGAAAATCAAAAAAGCACAGCTTATTGCGGACAAAGGCTTTGATTTTCTCTGCAAACTCATTGCCGAAAGAAAAACCGACCTTACCGAAAAAGAGGCGGCGGCAAAGCTTGAATATTTCATGAAATGCGAGGGGGCTGACGACCTTTCTTTCTCGGTTATCGCCGCGTTCGGTGAAAATTCGGCTTGTCCTCATGCGGTTCCGACCGAAAGAAAAGCGAAAAAAGGCGACGCGTTGCTTTTTGACTACGGAGCAAAAGTCGACGGTTATTGCAGTGACATAACGCGAACCGTTTTCCTTTTCGAAGCAAGCGAAAAACAGAGAAATATCTATGATATCGTGCTTTCAGCCCAAAAAGCGGCTCTCGAAACTATCAGAGAGGGAAAGACGGGTTCGGAAATCGACCGTGTTGCAAGGGATATTATTTCGTCCCACGGCTACGGTTCGCTTTTCGGACATTCCCTCGGACACAGCGTCGGACTTGATATCCACGAACGCCCGAACTACTCCCCGAACGAACACGCCGTTATAAAGGAAAACAATGTTATAACGGTCGAACCGGGAATTTATATTGAAAACGAATTCGGTGTGCGGATCGAGGATATCGCAATCGTTAAACGCGACGGCTGCGAGGATATCACCACCGCCCCGAAAGATTTTATTATAATATAAAAACAACCGCAGACAAAAGTCTGCGGTTCATTTTATCTCTTGTTCTATATTTCTGAAAATATCGTCGTCGAAAAAGTCGGGAAGGGAAATATCGAGACCGTCGCATATCTTCTTCAATGTCGTGACTGATAAATCTTTTCTTTCGGGATTCATCATGCTGTATACCGTTGACGGCGTTACGCCCGACCTTACGGCAAGGTCGTTGAATTTAATATTTCTTTCTTTGCAGATATTCTGAATTCTCAAAACAATCGCTTCTTTTATCATGACGGTCACCTCTTAATAATATTATTAAAATATGTGACCGTGCGTATACGCACTTGCGTATACTTATAATATTTGATATAATTTACTCAAATATTTATAGGAGTGATTGTATGAAATTGGCAATTATCGGTTCGCGGAGTATCAAAAATTTGAATTTGGATAAATATATTCCGAAAAATGTGACCGAAATTGTTTCGGGCGGGGCGGTAGGCGTGGATTTTTCGGCAAGGGAGTATGCTTTGAAAAACGGAATAAAGATAAAAGAATTTTTGCCCGAATATGAAAAATACGGGAAATCAGCCCCGTTAAAAAGAAATTTGCAGATAATAGAGTATTCGGATGAGATTTTTGCCTTTTGGAACGGCAAATCAAGGGGAACGGCGTTTGTTATAAAGAACAGCAGAAAAATGGGGAAAAAGCTGTCGGTATATATGATATGAATAAAGAAATAACCGCCATACTGCAATATGGCGGTTATAGATATTAAGTTAGTTTAACCAACATACTGCAATATGGCGGTTATAAGTATTAAAACCTGTCATACGGCTAACCGCTTACTAACGGTGCCTTTTTACACTCATATATACCACATTCATAATGTTTTGTCAACACCCTGATATTATGAATTATTTTGCGGCAGAAGTATCTTTTTGTTTTTGAAATAAAACGCAAAGCCTATAATATCCGCAAGAGCCCAGCCTATCGGGACAGAAACCCAAACTCCCGGTTCTCCGAAATAAGGGGCTGACAGATATGCGAGAAGCACGCGTGTTCCGAGAGAGACGATTGTCAAAACAAGGGACATTCCCGGGCGTTTGACCGCTCTGTAAAAGCCGTAAAGCAGGAAAAGGCAGCCTATTCCGATATAGAAAGCCCCCTCAATTCGCAGGTATCTTATTCCCTCCGCAATGACCGCGGTTTCCCTTTCCGAAATGAAAATTTTCATAAGCGGCTCGGCAAAAACGATTACCGCAACGGAAATTATTGCCGAAAAGATAACGGAAACCAAAACCGCCGTCCTCATTCCTTTTTTCAGGCGGTCGCTCTGTTTTGCCCCGTAATTTTGTGCGGCAAAGGTCGAAAACGCGTTGCCGAAATCCTGAACCGGCAGATATGCAAAAGTGTCGATTTTTACGGCAGCGGCAAACGCAGCCATCGTCACGGGTCCGAAGCCGTCGACAAGTCTTTGGATGGGCAGAGCAGAATCGAACTGTTATCGGTTTTGACGGACTGATTTTCCGTCCTAACTTCCGCAGAAACCTTGTAAATACGACAGTATTCACAGCGGTTCCTTTGTCGTTATGCCAAAAATCCGCACCGTGAAAACTGCTCGCACCCGCCGCAGAGAAATTTTCGAGGGATTTTTTCTTTTTTGAGATACAGTCGGGCTGACGCCCGACAAGGCGAAAAAAGGGAAAATCACCGGAAAGAGCCTGTGTCGGGCGATAAAAGTTCGGTTCTGTTCTGCCTAAGCAAAATCCCGAAATTCATCGCCGACTGCTGGGCACAGGTGAGAAACGACAGGTCGAAAAGCTCTCCGAGAATTTTTCTGTTAGGCTTGAAATGTTTTCTTTCGGGAAGCAGTTTCTTTTCGCGGAAAACAGTGAAAAGAAGCAGTCCTATTCCCGAAACATACTGCGAAATAACGGTCGCTGCGGCAGCTCCCGCAATGCCGAAATTAAGCCCGAGAACAAACCACAGGTCGAGGGCGATATTCAAGAGTGCCGACACCGCAAGAAAAATCAGGGGAGAGGCGGAATTTCCCGCCGCTCGCAAAAGACACGCGAAAAAGTTATAGAGAAAAGTCGCCGCTATCCCCGCAAAAATTATGATAAGATATTCTCTCATGTCCGCGTAAAGCGTTTCGGGTATCTGCAAAAACGAAAGTATCGGGTCGATAAACGCATATAAAAGAACATTGATAACAGCGGTAACCGCGGCAATAAGCGTGAATGCCTGACCTATCGCCGATTTGAGTTTCTCGGTGCTTTTCTCTCCTATATATATTGAAAACAACGCTCCCGACCCCATTGAAAGACCGAGAAATATCGATGTTACAAATGTCATAAGGGAGTATGCCGACCCGACAGAGGCGAGGGCGTCTTTGCCGAGAGCCTGTCCGACAATAAGTGTGTCGGCAATATTGTAAAACTGTTGAAGCAGGTTGGGCAGAGCAGAACCGAACTTTTATCGCCCGACGCCGGCTCTTTTCGGTGCTTTTCCCTTTTTTCGTCTTGTCGGGCGTCAGCCCGACTGCATCTCAAAAAGAAAAAATCCCGCGAAAAATTCTCTGCGGCGGGTGCAAGCAGTTTTTACGGTACGGATTTTTGGCATAACAACAAAGGAACCGCAGTGAATACTGTCGTATTTACAAGGTGCCTGCGAAAGTTAGGACGGAAATCCGCCCGTCAAAACCGATAATAGTTCGATTCGGCTCTGCCTACCTGCAATCATCGGCAGCGAGAACAAAAGAAGCCCTTTCGTAATGCTGCCCTTGGTCATATCACGGTTCATTATTCCCTCTGAGGACAAAACAAAATCCTGAGGCTGAGGTTTAATAAGGAAGTAATGCTTCAAAACTTCGCCTTTCGGCACAATAATTCGTTAAAAACACCGGATATGCGACAGCATTATCCGGTGCTTTTGCCTTTTCTTGCACTCGAAAATCTTGTTTTGAAGTGCTACGCA
>CAKSPP010000086.1 GCA_934481505.1 uncultured Eubacteriales bacterium | reverse complement strand
GTCCCCCACCTTGACTTACCGCCCATCTCGGCATATTTGCCGTGTTTCCTCACTATTCGCCGCCCTCCCCCCCCTCAACCTGTTGTCCCCACCCCGACCTGCCTGCCCCCCCCGAAAAGGGGTTTGCCCGCCGTCAGGGTAGAACGGCGGGCAAAAAAAAGAATTTGGGAGAGGAAAATAATTATATAAGGGTAGAAAATGGCTGCCTTATAACGGGGGAAAAGTCCGCTATCTGTCGGCAGGAAAACGGGTTGTCCGTCTTTCCGTGTATATAATAGCATATGATTGTTACAAATGTTGTCATTATATGTCGACTGTCAAAAATTTTTTTATATTTTTCTTTATTTTCTTATTTTAAGCTGCAAATTAACGCATTTCGCTGCCCGACAGTTTTTTGTTTGTTGTGCGGCAACAACGCTTTTGCGAGACTTTGAGCGAGACTTCCTGCTTCAATTGGCAGGGAGAAATCGTGATCTGTCTGTTTTTTTTGACAACACAGTTTTTTTGAAAGCAAAACGGCTTTTTACTTGATTTTTTCTCTTGCAACGGCGGCGGGCGGAAACTTGCTGCGTGGACGGGCATTGCAATGAGCCGAGTGGAACAGAGAGCTTCTGCGAGAGGCTGTCAGTGGGGCTGCCCGAACTTTTTTATAAAGAAGTTGTCAGTGCTGTGTCTTGTCCGCCCTCCCTCTGCGTCGGCTTTTCGTTGTCCCCTGCAAAGACGGTGCCGGGGCTCGAATTTTTTCGTTTGGACGGTGGGAAATTTGCGGACAGGAAACTCTTGCGGGAGGTTTTGATGTCTGAAAATCGGCGGCGGTATGTTTTTGTCTTAATATCGCGGCGGTTGGATTTTCGTTTGGGAACTTGCGGAGAGGCTCGGAGGGTGCGAATTGCGGGGGCTATGGTGGGTGGGGTGCCGCGGCGAGGCGTGGGGGAGTGCTGTGGGGTGAGAATATCAACGGGTACCGATATTCTGCCGTCGCTTTTCGTCGGGCGTGTAGTTCGGTTTTGTGTGTTTTTCTTTTGTCTGTGGGTGGCGTGGAGTTCCCTCTGCGGTGCCTGCGGGTAGGTCGGGTTTGTATGTTTTCTTTTTGCCGGCAGACGGCACGGAGTTCCCTTGGTGGCTCTGATGGGCGACAATGGGTTCTGTTCGTCGGTTCCGGTAAACTGCAAGGGGGTTGTTTGGTGGTTCCTGTGGAAGTCAAAGAATTTCGTCTGTCGGTTCCGACGGGAGACAATGGGCGTTCGGTGCCGAAAAATTCGAATATGTAAAGCAGACGGCTTCTGTGGCAACAAGGGGGGCGTTCGGCGTCGAAAGACCCGAATATGTAAGAGCCGGTGATCCCGACGAGAAATAGCCTTGCCGTAACACTTTTTTAACAGTTAAATAAAAAGTACAAAAAATGTTTCCGAAAGTTAAAATTTCAGCGTAGCCGACGGGTTTTCCGACACAAAATTCCCTTAAAAAGTTGGGACTTTTTTGTGACTTTTCGCTTTTGTGCATATTGCACAATTTGTGAATTGAAACATAAGTTTTACAAACCCTTTATATGGGCAAAAAAGCCCGTAAAATCGCATTTTTTCGAATTGCAATCTGTAATACACGCATAACAGTTTGCCCAAAATCGTCACAAAAAGTTGTTTTTCGACTTCCGAGAGGGGGAGTTTTCCCCGTTGAAAGTGTTGAAAACCCGATTATTTCAAGGGGTTTGCAGGTTTTGCGGTCCGCTTTTTGCCTTGACATTCCGCGAAAAAATCTGTATAATTTATCTTACCTTTGGCGGTAGGCAGAGGAAAATCGAACTCTTGCCGCCCGACACAGGCTATTTTCGGTTATTTTCGCTCTTTTCGCCTTTACGGGCGTCAGCCCGCATGCGGCTCAAAAAGTAAAAATTCCTCGAAAATTTCTCTGTGGCGGGTGCATGCAGTTTTCACGGTGCGGATTTTTGGCATAACGACAAAAAAGCCGCAGTGAATACTGTCGTATTTACAAGGCTTTTGCGGAAGTAAGGACGGAAATCCGTCCGTTAAAACCGACAAAAGTCCGGTTATCCTCTGCCAAGGGGATATTCCGCACTTTTTGAAAAAAGAGGCCGGAATTTTCCCCGAAACCTCACTGTACCGCCGATAAAAATTGCGTTTGCTGAGAAAAGGAAGGTGTTTTGCGTGCGCAAAATCAGAAAGACGGCACTTGTGCTGCTTGTTGCGGCTCTGTCGATGTTGCTTCTCTTCACGGGATGCGGCAATGCCGACGAAGAAATAAGTGCTGCCGATGTTCCCTTCGTTCCCGTTTATTCCACGGGTTCGTACGGTGAATATCTCCAGAATCATGTCCGAGCGTCAAGCCCCGACGTGACTGTCGACGTAGACCTTGTAAACGGTATTACCGCTTCCGAGGGAATAAAATACGAGACTGTCGACGGCAGGGAAAACGTGCTTTACAGCGACGAGGACGGCTACTTTGAATTCAAAGTCAACGTTCCCGAAGCCGGAATGTATTCTTTCAAAGTCAACTATTACCCCGTTGCAGGTAAGAGCTCCGCTATCGAAAGAAGCATCACCGTAAACGGCGAAAGCTTCTACAACGAAGCGTCCACCGCGAGCCTTGACAGAATTTATGTCGACGACGTTGAAGATTTCAAAGACCTCGACAATTTCTACATAAAGGACTCTGCCGGAAACGAATCCAAACACTCTCAGGTCGAGAGACCGAAGTGGATCGACGGTGCTTACTTCGAAGACGGAACCCACTACTATAACGGTGCGTTGCAGTTCTATCTCGAAAAAGGCGAAAACACGATCCGTTTCACCTCTCTGCGTGAGCCGGTTGCGATTTCCGCAATGCAGCTTGTCGGTTCGCCCGAAACTCTTTCGTATGACGAGTTCCTGCTCAAACATATAGACCTGCCGACGGACGGAACCGCCGTTATCCATAAGGAACAGGCGGAATATCCGACTTCCAAAAACGACCCGACCCTTTATGCGTCGAACGACCGTACCTCTCCGGGAACCGAGCCTTCGAGCGTAAACACCATCAAAATGAACACGATGGGCGGCAACTCTTCGGGAGATCCGAGATGGAGTCTTCTCGGTCAGTGGGTCGAATATACCGTTGATGTTCCGAAGGAAGGTCTTTACAAGATTTCTTTCCGTGCAAGACAGAACACCCTCATGGGCGGTTTTGCAAGCCGTGCTATCTATATAAATGACGAACTCCAATACGAAGAAGCAGGTAACGTCAAGTTCAACTTCGATTCGGATTGGCAGATCGTCACGCCTACCGACGAATACGGCAGCTCGCTTCTCTTCTATTTTAAGGAGGGAACGAACACCATCCGTTTCAAGGCTGTCTGCGGCGATATGACCGAAATCATAAACGCGGTTGAAAACGTTGTAACGAAACTCAACACAGACTACCGTAAAATTCTTATGCTTACCGGTTCAAGCCCCGACCAGTACCGTGACTATGAGTTTGAAACGGAAATTCCGGAAGTTATCTCCGACCTTAAAGCTCAGGCGGATATTTTGAAGAGCGTTTACGACGCCCTTATCGATATCCTCGGCGAAGAAGGCCAGCAGACCGCAACTTTGCAGAATATCTTCAACCAGCTTTATACAATGTACGAGAATCCTTCCTCTCTCGCTAAATATTTCAGCTCTTTTAAGACTAACATAACAAACCTCAGCACATGGCTCCAGGATATTTCCTCTCAGCCGCTTGAAATAGACTATTTCGTCATCTCCGAAAACAATGCCGCAGAGCCCGACGCGGAAGCAGGCTTCTTCCAGGGACTCTGGTATCAGACGAAAATGTTCTTCTCCTCTTTCGTCACCGACTTTAACGCCGTCGGCGGAAGTGCGGGAGTCGAATATGACAAGAACGTAACCGTCTGGACCCTTTCCGCAAGAGACCAGGCAACCGTTCTTCGCAGCGTTGTCGACTCGCTTTATGTTTCGCAGTATCAGACGAATGTCGATCTTTCCCTTGTTCCGACAGGAGCTCTTCTCCCGTCGATTCTCGCAGGCAAAGGACCTGACGTCGCTCTCGGAATTTCGACCGAAGACGTTATCAACTACGCCGCAAGAAGTGCTCTCGAACCGCTCAACAATTATGAGGGCTTCGACGAAGTCAAAGAAAGATTTGTCAAGAACATAGTCGAAAGTTCGCTTTCGCTTAAACTCAACGATAAAGAAACTTACGCATACGGTCTTCCCGAAGCAATGCCCTTTGCGATGATGTTCTACCGCACCGACATTCTCGAAGAACTCGGCGTCGAAGTTCCGACAACATGGGACGAAGTCTTCGACCTTATCCCGATGTTGCAGAAGCGTTATATGGAATTCGCTCCGCCCGACTACGGAACACTTCTTTATCAGTACGGCGGTCAGTATTACAAATATGACGGCGAGGCTACCGATATCGACAGCGAAAACGGTATCAACGCGTTCATAAAATACACCGACTTCTATACCAATTATAAGATTCCGGTAAGCTTCGAATTCTCGAACCGTTTCAGAACCGGCGAAATGCCGATGGGCGTTACCGAACTTTATACCTTCTATAATAAGATCTCCGTTTTCGCTCCCGAAATCAAGGGCGAATGGACTCTTGCTCCCGTTCCCGGAGTCGAGCAGGAAGACGGTACGATAAACAACACCGTTCTTTCGCAGTACACCGACGGTGCGGGCACAACGACCAAGACGACCGCTGCGGTAATCGTCAAAGCATCGAAAAACAAAGACGCCGCATGGTCCTTTATCAACTGGTGGACTTCCGACGACGCACAGACCGAGTTCGGCCGTGAAATCGAAAGCGTTCTCGGATCCGCAGGACGTTACAACTCCGCAAACAAGACCGCGGTTATGAATATGAACTGGACAAAATCCGAACTTGACGCAATCCAGAAACAGTGGGATTCGATAGTCGGCTATCCCGAAGTTCCGGGCGGTTACATAATGACCAGATACGTACAGTTCTCCTTCAACAGCGTTGCCGTAAACTACGAAGACGCCCGTGAAACTCTTCTTGATAACGTCAAGTTTATCAACGACGAAATCATCTACAAACGTCAGGACCTCAAACTGCCGTTCTACTATGTAAATACCGATAATTAAAGGGGGTGGGGATAAATAATGAAAACAGCGTCAAATTCTTTAACTAAAAGAAAGTTCAGAAACTGGGACTTATTCATTTTCATGACTCCCTACCTCGTAACTTTCTTTGTATTCACGATTCTTCCGGTTTTCGTTTCGTTCTTTCTGAGCTTTACGAACTTCAACATGCTCGAAACGCCGGATTTCGTCGGCTTGCAGAACTATGTTAAACTGTTCTTAAACGACGAAGTATTTTCGGGAGCTGTTCAGACGACCCTTATTTTGGGCGTCATAACAGGACCTGTCGGATACATAATGAGCTTTGCGTTTGCGTGGCTCCTTAACGAAGTTCCGGCAAAACCCCGTTCTTTCTTAACTCTGCTTTTCTACGCACCTTCTCTTGCCGGCGGTTTCGTCACCGTCTGGACGCTCCTTTTCTCGGGCGACAGCAACGGTTACATCAACGCTTGGCTGCTTGAATGGGGCGTAATAACAGAGCCTATCATCTTCCTTAAAGATACCAATTATATGTTCACCATCTGCGTTATCATCATTCTGTGGCAGTCGCTCGGTATGTCGTTCCTTACCTTTATTTCGGGACTTCAAACCGTCGATAAATCCCTCTATGAAGCAGGTGCCGTCGACGGTATCAAGAACAGATGGCAGGAACTTTACTTCATCACGCTTCCTTATATGAGAGGTCAGCTTATGTTCGGTGCTATCATGAGCATCACGAACGCGTTCAACGCAGGTACGCTGATTACCTCGATATTCGGATATCCGACGCAGGACTATGCTCTGCAAACGATAATGAACCACCTGGACGACTACGGCAGTATCCGTTACGAAATGGGTTACGCGTCGACGATCGCGGTCTTCCTCTTTGTTCTGAGTTTCGTTGCAAACAAGCTTATTCAGTTCCTGCTGTCTAAAATAGGTAAGTAAGGAGGGGATAGAAGATATGTCGAAATTTACTGAATTTTTCGGGAAATTAAATCCCAAAAAACTCTTTCACAAAGCCCCTCAGCCCGTTGAAGTCGCGGCAGCCGAGAACGACCTTGCCGTCCTCTTTCAGCATGCGCTCTCCGCAGGCGACGATGTCGTC
>CAKSPP010000085.1 GCA_934481505.1 uncultured Eubacteriales bacterium | reverse complement strand
AATTGCTCCGGAAATAAGTAAGAGTGAATAGTGAAAAATGAAAAAGTAAAAATCGACAAATCTCTTACGAGACTTGTCGATTTTTGGTGCAAGAGAGGAGACTTGAACTCCCACGAAATTAATCACACGCCCCTCAAACGTGCGCGTCTGCCGGTTCCGCCACTCTTGCGTATCGGAATTTGCTTGAATATTATATCATGCTTTTCGGGGCTTGTCAAGCGGTTTTTTCAAGTTCACATAAATTTAACAGTTGCTTCTTTTATAGTTTGGCTTTGCGGCTTGACAGGTTGTCAATTAAACAGTATAATATAATAGTATAAGTATATAAAATGGGGTAGATGCCGCAAAAGGCGTCTGCCTTCGGAGGATCAAGATGATAAGAAGCATGACGGGCTACGGACGTGCCCGCAAAATAATCGGAGACAGAGATGTTACCGTTGAATTGAAGTCCGTAAATCATCGGTATTGCGAGACGTTTATAAGAATTCCGCGTTCTTATATGCAGATCGAGGATATTCTCCGCGGATACCTGCAAAAAAACATTCACCGCGGCAAAATCGAAGTTTCCGTCAATATCGACAGAACCGAAAACGCTCCCGTTCCGGCTCTCAAAACCGACGACGCTCTGCTTGCGGAATATGTAAAAGCTCTGCGTGAAGCTGCCGAAAAATACGGACTCACGGACGACCTTACCGCAACTTCCGTTCTGCGTTTTCCCGACGTTTTGCAAAGAGATAAGGAAGACCCCGATATCGACGAGGTTTGGGCGGCGGTAAAAGAAACCGTGGACGAAGCGTTGAGTGCTTTCTTTGCCCAGAGGGAAAGAGAAGGCGTTTTCCTTGTCGAAAACATAGTCGAGAAGTGCGGCGAGATAGAAGAACACGTCAAATATATCGAAAACCGTTCCGAAAAACTTATGGGCGAATATAAGGCAAAACTCGAAGCGAAAATTTCCGAACTTCTCGGAGGGGCGACTCCCGACGAACAGAGAGTTCTCACCGAAGTCGCCATTATGGCGGACAAGACCGCAATCGACGAAGAACTCGTAAGACTTGCTTCTCACACCAAGAACCTGAAAAACATTCTTTCGGGTGCGATGGAGAAAAAAGAAGCCGAATCGGTCGGCAAAAAGGTCGATTTCGTAATTCAGGAAATGAACAGGGAAATCAATACCATTTCTTCAAAGATAGGCGATATGGACGTAACTCTTCACGTTATCGAAGTCAAAAACTGCATAGAAAAGATACGCGAACAGATACAGAATATCGAATAGAGGTAAAAAGATGAAACTTATAAGCATAGGCTTCGGAAATGTCGTTGTCGCAAGCCGACTTGTCGCCGTCGTAAGCCCCGATTCTTCTCCGATAAAGAGAATTATCCAGGACGCACGCGACAAAGGAACCCTTATCGATGCGACTTACGGAAGACGCACGAGAGCTGTTATAATAACCGACAGCGACCATATAATCCTTTCGGCTGTCCAGGCGGAAACGATAGCGAACAGAATCCGCAGCAACAGAGAAGACGACGAGGACGATATCCTGGAGGACGAAGACGATGAGTAAAGGTGCTTTGCTTGTCCTTTCGGGTCCCTCGGGCGTCGGAAAAGGCACCGTTCTTGCGGAAGTCTTGAAAAAATATTCTCCCGACGACCTTTTCTTCTCGGTTTCGGTCACGACAAGAAATCCGCGACCCGGAGAAAAAGACGGCGTGAACTATCACTATATAACCCGCGAAAAGTTCGACGATATATTAAAACACGACGGACTTCTGGAACACAATATTTTCTGCGAGACCTGCTACGGAACGCCCGTCGAACCCGTGAAAAAGGCTCTTGACGACGGAAAACTCGTCATTCTCGAAATCGACGTCAACGGAATGAGACAGGTCATAAAGAAATTCCCCGACGCCGTGACCGTCTTTATCGCTCCCCCCTCAAAAGAGGAACTCGAACGCAGAATAAGAGGGAGAGGCACCGAGAGCGAGGAACAGCTCACAAAACGTCTCGGAGAGGCAGCACGGGAACTTGAAGCGGCAAAAGAATATAAATATGTCGTTGTAAACGACGATTTCGGCAAAGCCGTCGAAGATTTTTCGGCAATAATCAAAAAGCATTACAAATAAATTTATATATAAGGAGATAATTATTATGATGTTATACCCCAGTGTCGGCGAATTGGTAAAAGGCGACAATAAATGCAGATATTCCCTCGTTATCGCTGTTGCCCAGAAGGCAAGAGAAATAGCGGAAGAGGCTGAAAAGAGCGGCGAACCCCTTGACGGAAAGCCCATTACCCTTGCTGTAAAATCCTTTGCCGACGGCAAATGCAGTTTCAGAGAACTTCCCTACGAAGAGGAAAACATTTAACTTAAACCATGAAAAAATTCGTCACCGTCGCGGTAAAAACCGTGTATATAGCCGATAAACCGTATACCTACGAAGTCCCGTCAAACGCCTTTGTCGAAGTCGGAAGTCTTGTCAGAGTTCCGTTCGGGAAAGGCAACAAAACCTGCGACGGCGTAGTCTTGTCGGTTTTTGAAGACGGTGAAAAAGAGGGCGTAAAACTTCTTGCGTCCGTATATCCGTTTTCCGTCGGCGAAAGCGGAGTAAAGCTTGCGATTTATATCAAAAGCCGCTATTTCTGTTCGCTTTTCGACGCGTTCAGGCTGCTAACCCCGTCTTTTTCCGAAACGGGCAGCACACCGGTTTTTGATAAATATGCGGCTCTGGCGGAAAGTTTTGACGATAAAAAAGTCAAAAGCGATAAACAGAAAAAGGTTGTTGCCGCTTTGACTTCGGGCGAAAAAAGCCTTGAAGAGCTGGCTTTTGAAACGGCGGTCTCCCGTTCGGTTATTTCGACACTCGAAAAAAACGGCGTTATAAAAATTTCTATGCGGCAGAGAATGAGAACTCCTCGGTCTCTTCTGAACGCGATAAATACTCCGCCCGAAAAAAACGCACTGAACGAAGAACAGCAAAGGGCTTTTGACGAAATTTCCGCAAATCTCGGTACGGGCAGATGTCATCTTCTTTACGGGGTTACCGGCAGCGGAAAAACCCACGTTTTTCTGTCTCTTATCGACAAAGTTCTTGACGAGGGGAAAAGTGCGATTTTGCTGCTTCCCGAAATTTCCCTTACTTTTCAGGTTGTCAACCGTTTCTGTTCCTATTACGGGAAAAAAGTCGCTCTTCTTCACAGCGGACTTTCCAAAGGCGAAAAAAGCGACGAATGGGAAAGAATTCAGAGGGGAGAAGCGACGGTCGTTATCGGCACACGCTCGGCGGTATTCGCTCCGGTAAAAAGCCTCGGAATTATAATAATCGACGAAGAACAGGAACATACCTATAAGTCCGAAATGACCCCGAAATACCACGCAAGGGAAATTGCGGCGTACCGTGCGGCAAACGAAAAAGCACTTCTGCTGCTTGCCTCCGCAACTCCGTCTTTTGAAAGCTTTTATAAAGCACAAAACGGAATTATCGGTTTTTCTTCCCTTACAAAACGCTATAATTTGCAGCCGCTGCCGAAAGTCATAACCGTAGACCTCGGAAACGAAGTCTATTCGGGAAATTCGCTTTCGATAAGCCGAACGCTTGCAAAAGAGATGGAAGAAAACCTCCGCCGCGGCGAACAGACGATTTTATTTATGAACAGGCGTGGACACAGCTCTTATATCGCCTGCCCGAAATGCAAATATGTATACCGCTGTCCGAACTGCGGAATCGCGTTGAATTTCCACGCAAGCGACGGACTTTTGCATTGCCACTACTGCAACCATACCGAAAAAGCTCCGACCTCCTGCCGCGACTGCGGAACCGAAACGCTGCGATACAGCGGAATAGGCACCCAAAAGGTCGAAGAACAGATAAAAAAACTTTTCCCCGAAATAAGGCTTCTGCGAATGGACGCCGACAGCATATCAGGCAAAAACAGTCGGGACGAAATTTTAACGGCGTTCGGGTCGGGAGATTATGATGTGCTTCTCGGTACCCAGATGATAACGAAAGGGCTTGATTTCCCGAATGTTACTCTTGTCGGAGTGCTGAATGCGGACGGGCTTTTGTATTCCTCCGATTTCAGGGCTTACGAAAGAACCTTTTCCCTTATAACGCAGGTTACGGGAAGAGCCGGAAGAGCCGAAAAGCAGGGCAGAGCCGTCGTTCAGACCTATTCGCCCGCTCACGAGGTTCTGAAATTTGCCTACGAGCAGGATTACGCGGGCTTCTACGAAGATCAGATAAAGCTGCGGAAAGTGCTTTTATATCCGCCTTTTTGCGATATCTGTCAGGTTGTTTTCACAGCAGAGGGCGAAGAAAACGCTTTTGCGGCGGCGGACAGATTTATCGAAAACACCGCGTCTCTTCTTGAAAAAGAAGAAAATTCCGCAATAAAAATGAGTATAATAAAACCGAGAGCGACGGCGGTTCCTCTTGTCGATAAAAAAAGCCGCGTGCGTGTGCTTATAAAATGCCGCGACGACAGAAAAACGCGGACGCTCATTTCGGGTATTTACGACGGTTTTATCAAAAATAAAGAAAACAAAGGCGTCGGCGTTATTGTCGATATGAATCCGCTGACGATTTTATAGGTGATTTTATGGGACTCAGAAGAATAGTAAAAGAGGGATACGAATCCCTTTCAAAGGTGTGCCGTCCCGTCGAGAAATTCGATAAAAAACTCGAAATTCTTGCGGACGACCTTACCGATACCCTTATCGACGCTAACGGTGCGGGACTTGCGGCTCCGCAGGTCGGCGTTGTCCGCCGCGTTGTCGCGGTTCTTGACGACGACGATGAAACGGTGCTTATTTTGGTAAACCCCGAAATAATCAAAACCGAAGGTACACAGGAATATATCGAGGGCTGCCTTTCGATTCCGGGAGTATGGGGAAAAACTTTAAGACCCGCGAAAGTCACTGTAAGAGCACAGGATATCAAAGGAAACTTCTTTGAGCTTACAAGAGAGGGCAGAACCGCGGTTTGTTTCTGCCACGAAATCGACCACTTAAACGGTATTCTTTTCAGAGAACATGTCACCGAATATATCGACGAGAGCGAGCTTGAAACGGAATGAGAGTAGTTTTTATGGGTTCGCCCGACTTTGCGGCAATTTGCCTCGAAAGACTTTTAGAGTCGGATAACGAGGTCGTCGGAGTTGTTTCCCAGCCCGATAAGCCGCATAAAAGAAGCAGCAAGCTTATCCCCACGGCGGTTAAAAAACTTGCCGCAGAAAGAAATATAGAGGTCGAAACTCCCGATAAAATAAAGAACGGCGAGCTTCTTCCTTTTCTCGAAAAAACAAATCCCGACTGTATCGTAGTTGTCGCTTACGGAAAAATTCTGCCGAAATACGTTCTTGATTTCCCGAAATACGGCTGTGTGAATATCCACGGTTCTCTCCTGCCGAAATACAGAGGGGCAGCTCCCATTCAGTTCGCACTGTTAAACGGCGAAAAGAATACGGGGATAACCTCGATGCTTATGGACGAGGGGCTCGATACGGGCGATATGCTCTTAAAAACGGAAGTTGAAATTTCGGACGACGACAACTTCGAAACGCTCCACGACAAAATGGCGGCGGCAGGTGCCGAAAACCTTGTAAAGACCCTTGCGGGACTTGAAAAAGGCGAAATAAAGCCCGAAAAACAGACGGGCGACAGCTGCTACGCTTCCCTTATAGATAAGGAAATGCGGAAAATAGATTTCTCGGCGGCGACCGAAGAAATTTACAATAAGATAAGGGCGTTTTCTCCCGTTCCCACGGCGTTTACGACCATTTCGGGAAGCATTGTAAAAGTTTATAAAGCAAAAAGAGAAAGCGGCAGCTTTTCGGGAAAACCGGGAGACGTCGTTTCCGAAACACAGCTTATAGTAAAAACCTCCGACGGAGCGATCAGACTTTGCGAAATTGCTCCCGAGGGCAAAAGAAGAATGGACGACGAGGCGTTTTTACGCGGACTTCGCGATAAAAAAGGTCTCGCTTGCAATTAACCGAAAGAAGGTATTTTTTTGGCAGTCGATCTTGCGTCGCTTACCCTTGAAGAACTGACCGATTTTATAAAAGAACTCGGCGAACCGTCTTACAGGGCAAAACAGCTTTTTTCGAATTTCGCCGCAGGCAAAAATCTCGACGAGATGACCGATATCGGCAAAAATCTCAAAGAAAAACTGCGTCCCTACGCCTTTTCTTCGGTTGAGGTTTCCGAAAAGCTCTGCGAC
>CAKSPP010000084.1 GCA_934481505.1 uncultured Eubacteriales bacterium | reverse complement strand
TGCAGGCGAAATTTCGGAAAAATTCAATCTGCCTCTCGGTGTAAGCTGCGACGACAAGAACGGAATGGCTGTTTCGTCACTTATTCTTGCCGTAATTAAAGGTGCCGAAATTGTTAAAACCTCTGTCGGCGGTGCAGAAGCGTCTCTTGAAACCTTTGCCGAAATGGTCAAGAACTGCGGAAATAACTACGGATTTTCCGCCGATATAAAATTCACCGAACTTCACAGAATAGCAAAACAAATTTTGTGGATAACCGATAACGCCCCTGCGGAGCGTCCCGCAATATCGTTTTCTCATAATTCGGAGGAATTCAATCTCGATGTGAACGACGGCAAAGACGCCGTTTCCGACGCCGTAACAAAGCTCGGTTACGACCTGTCTTCCGAAGATATCGACGCCGTATACGGCGAATTTTTGAGAGTTGCAGCAAAGAAAACCGTCGGCTCTAAGGAACTCGACGCCATTGTCGCCTCCGTTGCTTTGCAGGTTCCCGCAACCTATACACTTGTAAATTATATCGTAAACACAGGAAACGTTCTTTCTTCAAGTGCCCAGATAGTCCTTGAAAAGGACGGCGAAAAATTGCAGGGGATAGGCATGGGCGACGGACCTATCGACGCGGCGTTCTTAACGGTCGAACAGATAATCGGCAGACATTTTGAACTTGACGATTTCCAGGTTCAGGCGGTTACCGAGGGTAAAGAAGCGATGGGTGCGACTCTCGTAAAGCTCCGTCATGAAGGCAAACTTTATTCCGGAAACGGAATTTCGACCGATATAATCGGTTCGAGTATCCGTGCTTATATAAACGCCGTAAACAAGATAGTATACGAGGAGGCGTAATATGAAACTGTCATTTTCCACAAAAGGCTGGTACAATAACACCTTTGACGGTTTTTGCGATATAGCCTCCGAACTCAAATATGAGGGAATAGAACTTCACAATATAAAAAACGCGGTTTTTACCGATAAAAACGGTAAAGTTTTCGATTTTTCCGCTGCGGCGACGATAAGACGCCTTCACGAAAAGAAACTCACCGTTTCCTGTATCGACGTTATTGCCGACCCGACAACGGACGAAAACGCCTGCGTTGCCGAAATCAGAGAAACGATAGACGCCGCATCAAACCTGCATATCCCATATATCAGACTCCGTGCGTCGGAAAAGGACGGAGAAAATGCAAAATCGGCGGTAATTTCCGTTATCGAAAAAGTTTTGCCTGAAGTTGAAAACGCGGGAGTAACTCTCCTTATCGAAACTTCGGGACCGTTTTCCGATACCGCGTTGCTGCGTGAACTTCTGGAATATTTCGCAAGCGACAATTTTGCCGCTCTCTGGGAACTTTGCCCCTCTCATTTTGATGGAAAGGAAACTCCCGAAACCGTAATAAAAAATCTCGGTGCATATATAAAACATGTTCATTTTTCGGATGCGGAAGAAACCGACGGAGGACTTGAATACAGACTTGCGGGCGAGGGAAGTCTCCCCGTAAAGGACATTATGACAGCCCTTCGTTCGGTAAACTACGACGGCTTTATTTCGCTTGTCTGGGATCCGAAATGGTGCGAAGAACTCGACGACCTTGAAATAATCCTGTCGCAGTTCTATAACTATATGAAGCAGTTCGACGACCCGTCGAAAAATGAAAAGACCTTTTATTTCAATAAAAGACACACGGGAAATTTCGTCTGGAAAAAAGATTTGCTTATCGACGAGACTTTTCCGCAGGTGCTCGACCGTATGGCGGAGGATTTTCCCGACCAGTACGCGTTCAAATATACGACTCTCGACTATACCCGTACTTACAGCGAATTTCGTGACGATGTCGACGAATTCGCAAGAGCTCTCGTTTCTCTCGGAGTCCGCCCCGGACATCATGTCGCGGTCTGGGCGACAAACCTGCCGCAATGGTATATTTCTTTCTGGGCTGTTACAAAAATAGGTGCGGTTCTTGTTTCGATGAACACAGCGTATAAAATTCACGAAGCGGAATATCTTTTGAAACAGTCTGATACCCATACCCTTATAATGTGCGAGGGTTTCAGGGATTCAAACTATTCCGAAATAATCGCCGAACTCTGTCCCGAACTCTCGGCAAAGGAAAAGAAATCGCCGCTTCACAGCCGCCGACTGCCGTTTTTGCGTAATGTAATAACCGTCGGTTTTAAGCAGAAAGGCTGCCTTACATGGAACGAGGCTCTCGAATATGCGGCTCAGACGCCTGTTGAAACGGTTCGCAGAATGGCTGCCGCCGTCGATAAGGACGATGTCTGCAATATGCAGTATACATCGGGAACAACCGGTTTTCCGAAAGGCGTTATGCTCACGCATTACAATATCGTAAATAACGGTAAATGTATCGGCGACAGAATGGATCTTTCGACCGCCGACCGTATGATGATTCAGGTTCCGATGTTCCATTGCTTCGGAATGGTTCTTGCGATGACCGCCGCAATGACTCACGGCGGAACGCTTCTGCCGCTTCCTTATTTTTCGCCGAAACCTGCTCTTGCGTGCATAAATAACGAGCATATAACCGCGTTCCACGGAGTTCCGACAATGTTTATCGCATTGCTTGAACACCCCGACTTCGAAAAGACCGATTTTTCGTATATGAGAACGGGAATTATGGCAGGTTCTCCCTGTCCGATATCGGTAATGCAGGATGTCGTCGATAAGATGAATATGTCCGAAATTACGATAGTTTACGGTCAGACAGAGTCGTCGCCGGGCTGCACGATGAGTTCGACCGACGACCCGATTGAAGTCAGGGTCGGAACCGTCGGCAGAGCTCTTCCCGAAATCGAATGTAAGATAGTTGACCCCGAAACGGGCGAAGACTGTCCCGATAACGTAACGGGCGAATTTGTCGCACGCGGTTACAATATAATGAAAGGCTACTATAAAATGCCTCTCGCAACCGCAAACGCAATAGATAAAGAGGGTTGGCTCCACACAGGCGACCTTGCCTGCCGCACTCCCGAGGGTAACTACCGAATTACCGGACGACTCAAAGATATGATTATCCGCGGCGGTGAAAATATTTATCCGAAAGAAATCGAGGAATTTATCTATACTCATCCGAAAGTAAAAGACGTTCAGGTCATCGGCGTCCCCGACGAGCAATACGGCGAAGAGATTATGGCTTGCATAATCTTAAAAGAGGGCGAAACAATGACCGAAGAAGAGATGAAAGCTTATATAAACGCGAATATGGCAAGACACAAGGTTCCGCGTTATATCGATTTTGTCGATTCTTTCCCGATGAATGTTGCGGGAAAAATCCTTAAATATCAGATGAGAGTCGACGCGATAAAGAAACTCGGTCTCGAAAAGGCGAGCGGAGTGGTGACAGCGTGAAAAACGATTTTTTCATTATTGACGCTCATTGCCATATCTATCCCGAAAAGATAGCCGCAAAAGCGGTGCAGGGGACAGACACCTTTTACGACACCCGTGCCCACGGTCTCGGCGTTGCCGAAAACCTTATCCTTATGGGTAAAAAAGCGGGGATTTCTGCGTTTGTCGTGCAGTCGGTCGCAACTTCTCCGAAACAGGTTTCGTCGATAAACCGTTTTATCGCGGAAACCGTCGGAAAATATCCCAGTACTCTTGCGGGGCTCGGAACTCTGCACCCCGACAGCGACGATATGAAACGCGATGTTGAGGAAATAGTTTCGCTCGGACTTCACGGAGTAAAACTTCACCCCGATATTCAGCGTTTCAGGGTCGACGAAAAAAGGCATTTTGAGATGTACCGTCTCTGCGAGGAATACGGACTTCCGATTCTCATTCACGCGGGGGATAAGAGATATAACAACTCAAATCCCGATAATCTTCTGCCTGTGCTTTCGGCTTTCCCGTCGCTTACCGTAGTCGCCGCTCATATGGGCGGTTGGTCGGTTTGGGACGAGGCTGCAAAAAAACTTGCGAGAGCCGATAACCTTTATGTCGACAGCTCTTCGAGTATAATGACGATAGAAAAAGACGAGGTTCTTCCGGGAACTCAATATCTCACGCCGCGAAAGGCGAGGGAATATGTTGAGACTTTCGGAACGGACAGAGTGCTTTTCGGAACGGATTATCCGATGTGGTCGCCGAAAGCGGAGGTCGATACTTTCCTTTCTCTCGGCTTTACCGCCGAAGAATATAAAAAAATGTTTTCGGAAAACGCAAAAAAAGCGTTTCGATTGAATTGAAAAAACGCCCGAAAGGGCGTTTTTTTATTGACATAAGAAATTTTTTTTGTTAGAATAACGATAGGCAGAGAAAAGTCGAACTCTTATCGGTTTTGACGGACTGATTTTCGTCCTGACTTTCGCAGAAACCTTGTAAATACAAACAGTATTCACTGCGGTTCCTTTGTCGTTATGCCGAAAATCCGTACCGTGAAAACTGCTCACACCCGCCACTCTGAAATTCTTGAAAAAAATAGCCGCAAAGAACCTGTGTCGGGCGATAAAAGTTCGAGTTTTCTCTGCCCGATACGAAAGGAGCACAACATGAAAAAATTTCTTTTTCCCGAAAACGGAAATCAATATAAAGCAAATTTGCATTGTCATTCAACCTGTTCCGACGGACATTTTACCCCAGAAGAACTCAAAAAAAGATATGTTGAAAAAGGCTATTCGATAATCGCGTTTACCGACCACGAGGTTTTTTATAATCATAACGATCTTACCGACGACAAGTTTCTTGCCCTTAACGCGTCTGAAATTTCGGTTGAAGCCCCGATGGACGAAAACGGATTTTATAAGGTAACGCACCTCGGAGTTATCGCAAAAGATAAGGAAAACCAAAAGGCGACCTGTTTTCATCCCGGTTATCTTTGGTATTTTTCGGACGATATAGTCGATAAATTCGTCAGCAAGAAACTGTATTTCGGCAGCGGCGAATATAACAGAGTCTATTCCGTCGACGGCATAAACGATATGATAAAAACCGCAAAAAACGACGGTTTTCTCGTAATTTACAACCATATCGGCTGGTCGAGAGAAAGTGTGGCGACCGTTTCGCAGCTTGAAAATCTCGACGGTTTCGAAATTTATAACCACACTTCTTACCTTGAAGGTAAGGATAATTACGATATTCCTATTTACGACGACCTCCTTTGGCTCGGCAGACGCTATTTCCCGGTTGCGGGCGACGATAACCATAACCGCCCCGATTATCCCGACGATTCTTTCGGCGGCATGACCTATATAATAGCCCCCGAACTCAAATACGAAAGTGTTATTTCGGCTCTCGAAAACGGAAACTGTTATTCTTCTCTCGGACCGCAGATAAAAAATCTTTGGTATGAAGACGGAAAATATCATATCGAAACTTCTCCCGCAAGAGAGATTTTCTTAAAGGCAGGCAACCGCAGAGGTGAGCGAGTCGCCGCAGAAAATAAAAACGGCATTACCGAAGCGGTTTTCGACGCCGCCGAAAACGATATTTTCGTCAGGTTTACGGTCGTCGATTTCGACGGAAAATGTGCCGACACAAGGGCTTACGAAGTCAAAGATATAATGTAAAAAAGGACTGCTTCGGCAGTCCTTTTCATATTAAAGCAATTTTTCGATTACTGTTTTTGCAATCTTTTCCGCACTCGGAAAATGATATCTGTCATATTCGTAAGCCGGAACAATATGGTTCTTTGCACCCAATGTGACGGGCGGTTTTTCGAGATATGAAAACGCTTTTTCGGTTATCTCATGCGAAAGCTCTTTTGTGTATGAGCCTCTGTCCGCAGCGTCGCTTACGATAAGTATCTTTTTCGTCTTTTTTACCGAATCAAGAACCTTTTCAAGCCCGAACGGAACAAGGCTTACAGCGTCGATAACTTCCGCCGAAATTCCTTTTTCTTCAAGAATTTTCGCGGCGTCAAGCACTCTGTAAAGAGGTGCTCCGAGAGAAAGCAGGGTAACGTCTTTTCCGTCTTTTATAATTTCGGGACTTCCTATCGGACATTCATAATACTTTTCGAGTTCCTCTTTTTTGCGGAACTCTTCTTTTTTGCCGCGAAGGCGTTTGCTTTCGAAAAATACTATCGGGTTGTTTTCTTTTAACGCTCTTGCCATAACGCCTTTTGCTTCATGCGGCGTTGCGGGGTAGACAACTTTGAGCCCCGGAATGTGAGCTGTTATTCCCGAAAGATCCTGCGAGTGTTGAGCTCCGTAGTCAAAACCGACGGGGACATGCAAAATCAACGGAAGCGACAGTCTGCCGAAGCTTAAACT
>CAKSPP010000083.1 GCA_934481505.1 uncultured Eubacteriales bacterium | reverse complement strand
GCGGTTAAAAGCCTTGTTTTTGACGAAAACAAAAATGACCTCTCTGACATACCGTCTTCCGATATACCCGAGACCCCTGCGAAAATTGAAGAGAATACCGCTGCAAAGGCTCACGAAAAAAAATTGACATTGGCAAACGATGAAGATACGCTGCCCGTGTCGAAATCCTCCGGGGAAGTTCAAAGTAACGTTTTTACCGTTAATGCTTCTTCTGAAAAAACTCTTGAAGATTACATAGCGGAAATCGTCGCCGGGGTAAATCCGGAATGGTCGGACCTGAAAAAAATCATATATCTTCATGATTATCTGATAACTCACTATGACTATGATTACACATATACATACCGTACGGCAGAGGATATGTTCCGTTACGGTACCGGCGTCTGTCAATCGTATGCTTCGGCTTTTCATCTGCTTCTGAGGGCTGTCGGGATAAGCGACGACCGCGTTACAAGTAAAGAAATGAACCATGTATGGAATATCGTTTTCCTTGACGGCAATTGGTATCATGTCGACTGCACATGGGACGATGTTCCGAGCAGCGGACATAAATATTTTCTCTTGAGCGACGAGGCTATGAAAGAAAAGGACCACACCGGCTGGGTCAATTATTCGAATATCAAATGTACCGATACTAAATATGACGACTTTTTCTGGAACGATGCTCAATCACAGTTTGCTTTCGACGGAGAGTCTTCTGAATATTATTATGTATCTGCGGCTGAATATAAAAATAATAAGGGCGTCACGACCGTCGGTTATTGCATAATGAAAACCGATGAATCTTTTGAAAAGCACGATGTCGTTCTTCCGTTAAAAGAAATCGGTAATAATTCCAGATGGTTTTCGAGTTATGCCTACGGAAGAGCTGCCGGAATTGTTGCCGCTGACGGAAAACTATATTTTAATAACGACAGCAGTATTATTTCTTATGACCTTCATTCCGGGGAACTTAATTGCGAAATGTCTTTGAAGTCGGCCGACTTATATATTTACGACTGTTATAATACGGGAGATGAAATTATATATTTATTCGGAGACCGCAATATGGATTCTACCGAAACCGCAGCACTCAGCCGCTGTTCCGACAAAGGAGATGTCAATGCGGACGGCGTTATTGATAATACGGATTCCGATCTTTTGCGAAAATATCTCGCGGGAGGTTACGGCTCGATTATAAATCACGAAAATTCCGATATTGACGGTGACGGTCAGCTTACCATGAAAGATTTCTCCGTTTTGAGACGAACGCTTTCGTAAAGGGGTTTTTTATGAAAAGACAACTGAAATTTATTTTTCTTTCAATAATATGTGTTCTTACCGTATTTGTTGCGGCGAAGGATTCTTCTGTAAAAATAGTTCAGGTTGACGGGAATTATTTCCGCTATCTGAGCAGCGAATCCTCTTCGGAAAATAACGGAATCTCTCTCTGCACTTCGTATGATACGGAAAGTCCCAATCCCGAAGCGGAAAAAGCGATAGCCGAGGGATTGACGGAACTGCGTGATGAGATAGATATAAGCAGATTCAACGTTTCGGATACCGAATTCAGCAAGATATACGACAGAGTTCTGAATATCTATTCTCCGTTTTTCTATGTCAGTATGAATTGTTCTTATTCATACAAAAACAACCGTGTTATAAAACTTTATCCCGTTTACAATTATGATATTTCCGAAATCCCGGCTATGCGGAAAATTTATGAAGATAATCTGAATAAGATACTTTCGCAGGTTCAGCCCGAATGGTCGGACCTCGAAAAAGCGCTGTTCTTCCATGATTATCTCGTTTCCAATTTCGAATATGATACTACATATTCCATATTCGACGCATACACTTTTCTGACAGACGGAAAAGGCGTTTGTCAGGCTTATGCCTCGGTATACGGAATTCTGCTTGAGAGCGTCGGGATAAAAGTCGCCCCGGTTTCAAGCAATACAATGAACCATGCCTGGAATAAGGTATATATGGACGGCGAATGGTATCATGTTGACTGCACGTGGGACGATCCGTTACCCGACCTTTACGGAATGGCAAGACACCGGTACTTTCTTCTGAGCGACAGCGAAATGCTGAACCGTGAACATTATGATTGGTACAGCACGGTATCTGCGGAATGTACGAGTACAAAATACGATAACTATTTCTGGAATGACGTTGATTCTCCCTTTGCCTATACGGACGGAAACTGGTATTATATTTCGACAGACCTGTCATATAAATATAATATAATGAAGACCCCGGAACTGACAGCCGGAAAACCGCTGTTTTCTCTGAATTTAATCTGGGGCAATTGGGGCACTTATTTCTCGGGACTGTTTATAAAAGACGGGAGACTTGTATATAATACGGGCGATTCTGTTATCGCATACGATCCGAAAACCGGGATATCCGAACTTCTGTGGCACGAAACGGGCAAGGATTCTTATTTGATCTACGGCTCTGCAATGCACGACGGCGATATTTATTATGATGTAAAGAACTCTCCTTATTCCGATTCCGATATCAGGAAACTTCCCATACCGACAAAGGGAGACCTTAACCTTGACGGTACAATAAATTCCGAAGACCTTCTGCTGCTGCGAAAATATCTTGCCGGAGGATATGATATCTTGATAAATTACTCAGCTGCCGATTACGACGGGAACGGCAATGTCAATATGAAAGACGTCTCTCTTCTTAAAAGAAGTATTGCCGGTTGATTTTAACATTTTATTGGGAAGCCGATTATTTTCGGCTTCCTTTTTATATTTTTATATATTTAAGGCAATAATATATCGGAGTAAAAAAATAAACATTGTTTGCGGAAATCTATATGGTATAAAATTTTACTGTCTTAAAAACACGATGGTTGCGGGCTTTTTTAATGAGAAAGGGTAAAATTTTATCATATTTTGTTAATTTATATTGATAAATTTTCGAACATTTCCGATAAAAAAATCTATTTATTTTTTACTTTTTTCGGAATATAATGTAAACAACGACGACAGATGTCGAATAAAAACAAAACGGAGGCAAAAAACAATGAAAAAATTCTTAGCAATTCTCATGGCACTTACTATGGTGCTCGGTCTTGTTGCTTGCGGAGGAACTTCCGACAACGGCGGCAGCACCGACGGGGAAGTCGCAGTATTCTATTACACATACAGCGACACCTACATTTCCAGCGTTCGTTCCGCTCTCGACAGCAATCTTAAAGCTGCAGGCGTAAAATACCAGAACTACGACGCTAACGGCAACCAGACAACCCAGACCGAACAGGTCACAACCGCTATTGCAAAGGGTGCTACCGCTCTTATCGTAAACGTTGTTGACACCGGCTCCAATGACGCCGCTCAGAACATCGTTGATATGGCAAAAGCAAAGAACATTCCCGTAATCTTCTTCAATCGTTCTGTTGAGGAATCCGTTGTTTCCAGCTATGACAAATGCGTATTCGTAGGAACCGACTACGAAATGGCAGGTCACATGCAGGGCGAAATGATAGGTAACTATCTTGTTGAAAACTTTGCAAACCTCGACCTCAACGGCGACGGCAAAATCAGCTACGTAATGTTCAAAGGTCAGGAAGGCAACATGGAAGCTATCGCTCGTACCCAGTACGGTGTTGAAGACGCTGACGCTATCCTTACCAAAGCAGGCAAACCCGCACTTTCTTTCTACGACGCTTCGAACTCCAACAAATATCTTGTTGACCAGAACGGCCAGTGGTCTTCCGCTGCAGCTACCGACTATATGTCCACAATCCTTGCTCAGTACAGCGAAGCAAACAACAACATGGTTGAACTTGTTATCGCTAACAACGACGAAATGGCTCTCGGTGCAATCTCTGCTCTTCAGGCAGCAGGTTACAACAAAGAAGGCGGCAAAACAATTCCTGTATTCGGAGTTGACGCTACCGACGCTGCAAAAGACGCTATAAAGAACGGCACAATGACCGGTTCTATCAAACAGGACGCTGACGGAATGGCGAAAGTTATTTCGACCATCGCTCAGAACTTCCTCGGCGGCAAGGCTACTTTCGAAGGCATCAACGCTGACGACAAAGTAGGCGAATGGAGAGTAAATATTCCTTACGCAACCTACACCGGCGAATAATTCAGTAATGTTATGTGAGGGGCAGCGGCGAAAGCTGCTGTCTCCTCTCCCTTTAAGGAGAACTGTTCTATGAATAATGAAATCATAAATGAAAACACCGTTCGCGGCGAAAATGATATGCCGCTTCTGCGAATGGAAGGCATAGAGAAAGTTTTCCCGGGAGTCAAGGCTCTTGATAAGGTAAATTTAAGTGTTAAGGCCGGTACCGTACACGCTCTGATGGGTGAGAACGGAGCGGGAAAGTCAACGCTTATGAAATGCCTGTTCGGAGTGTATGCCAAGGACGCGGGGAAAATTTATCTTGACGGTAAAGAGGTCGAATTCAAAAATCCGAAAGAAGCACTTGAAAACGGAGTCGCAATGGTTCACCAGGAACTGAATCAGGCTCTCAAGCGTAACGTAATGGATAATATGTGGCTCGGCCGTTTCCCGAAAGTCGCGAAATTCGTACCGCTTACAAGCGAAAAGAAAATGCTTACCGAAACGAAAGCAATTTTCGATAAACTCGAAATAGATGTCAACCCGAAAACCGTTATGAGTAAACTTCCGGTTTCGAAAAGACAGATGGTTGAAATCGCGAAAGCGGTTTCCTATAACGCAAAAGTCATCGTTTTCGACGAACCGACCTCTTCTCTTACGGAAAATGAAGTCGAACATCTTTTCAGAATTATAAACATGCTCAAAAACCAGGGCTGTGCAATAATCTATATTTCTCATAAGATGAAGGAAATTCTCGAAATTTCCGACGAAGTCACGATAATGCGTGACGGCAAATGGATAGCGACAAGAGACGCGAAAGACCTTACCACGGGCGAGATAATCAAACTCATGGTCGGTCGTGAACTCACAAACCTCTATCCTCCCAAAACAAATGTTGTCGGGGACGTTCTGCTTGATGTTAAAAATCTTACGGCAGAATATTCAAAGCTCAAAGACGTATCGTTTGTTGCCCGTAAAGGTGAAATAATCGGGGTTGCGGGGCTTGACGGCTCAGGCAGAACCGAACTTCTTGAAAACCTCTACGGAACGGCGACGAGGCGAAGCGGAGAAATGACCCTCGACGGAAAGAAGATAAAGAACCGCAACGCCAGAGAATCCATAAAGAACGGCTTTGCACTTCTTACCGAGGAACGGCGTGCAACGGGTATTTTCGGAATATTGAATATCCGTGATAATGCGACGATTTCAAGCCTTGATAAATGCAAGGTCGGACCGTTCTTAAGTAAACGGAAACTGAAAAAGAGCACCGATTGGTGTATAAAATCAATGAGAGTTAAAACTCCTTCGCAGGAGACAAAGATTAGGTCTCTTTCCGGAGGAAACCAGCAGAAGGTCATCCTTGGGCGTTGGCTGCTTACCGAGCCTACGGTTCTTCTGCTTGACGAACCGACAAGAGGTATCGACGTCGGTGCAAAATATGAAATATATCAGCTTATTATAGATCTTGCAGCAAAAGGCAAGACGGTCTTAATGGTATCTTCCGAAATGCCCGAACTTCTCGGCGTTTGCGACAGGATACTCGTTATGTCCGGAGGAAAGCTTGCGGGTGAAGTCGACGCAAAGACAACGACGCAGGAAGAAATTATGGCACTCGCTGCTAAATTTGCATAATCGAGGAGATAATTATGGCTACCGAAACAATTAAAAAGAAAAATCGCCTTGCTTCCCGGATTGACGAGTTCAAGGCAAAATCGCCGCTTGATAAACGCAGAGCGATAACCGACCTGCTGTTTAACAATGCGATGTATATCATCATTGCCATCGCGATAATCTATATTGCGATAAAAGTTCCCGCGTTTCTCTCAACCTCTTCAATAGTAAACATCATCTCTCTTACAGCGGCTAAACTGCCTATCGCTCTCGGTATAGGCGGAGCGATTGTCCTTACCGGTACCGATATTTCAGCCGGACGATGCGTCGGTCTTACCGCTTGTATCGTGGCGTCGCTTCTGCAGATGACGACATATTCAAACAAGATATTCCCGAATATCGGCGTGTTCCCCCTGTGGGCTGTCCTTCTGATAGTTATCGCTGTCGGAGCTCTTGTAGGACTTGTAAACGGTTTCTTCGTTGCTAAATTCAAGCTTCATCCGTTTATAGTTACCCTTTCTACCCAGCTTATCGTATTCGGTATTGTCCTTATGTACCTTATGCTCGGCGGAAACAACGGACAGACCTTGTCCGGACTTGATCCGTCTTATACAGACTTTGTGCGCG
>CAKSPP010000082.1 GCA_934481505.1 uncultured Eubacteriales bacterium | reverse complement strand
GTTGCCGTCGGTGCTTATTTCGGCACTCAACGCAATCCTCGCGGCATATTCGGGCGTTTATATCCTGGTTCTCGGCATATACTATAAATTGCAGACATTTTTATATCTTCCCGCAAACGGCTTCGTTCAGGGAATGAGGCCGCTGGTCGGCTACAACTACGGAGCGGGCGAAAAAGAAAGAGTACGGAAGATTTTTATGACGGTGCTTTGTCTCTGCGGCGTTATCATGGCTGTCGGAACGGTCATCTGTCTTCTTATCCCCGAAACCCTTATCGGACTTTTCACCTCGTCCGCGGAAACGGTGAAAGCAGGAGGAACGGCTCTTCGGATAATTTCGGCGGGATTTGTCATTTCAGCGGTTTCGGTCACGGCATCGGGTTCGCTCGAAGGGCTCGGAAAGGGGCTGCCGTCCCTTGTTATTTCCCTTTGCCGCAATATTGTCGTCATAATCCCCGCGGCGTTTATCCTTTCGAAAGCTTTCGGAGCGGACGGCGTCTGGCACGCTTTCTGGGTAACCGAAACGGTCTCCGCGGCGGTTTCTCTCTTTGTCTATAAGAAATCAACACGCAAAGCGGCTTGACAAACTGAATATTTTTTGTATAATGAGGTTGCAAGCACGATAAAGACATTTTTTGGAGGTTTTATTATGACCGGAAGAAAACGCCTTATTATCGCAATCATCATTATTCTGCTGCTCTTTTTCTGCCTTTCCGCTTTTTCTTACAGCTATGACACGAAAAGAGCCGAAAGCGGGAAAACGCCCGTTTTTATCCTGCACAAAGACGCCTTAAACGACGGCGGCACGATCGTTTATTACGGGTTCGGGTATCAGATAGTCGTATGGCACCAAATAAAGGGCGACGGCTATTATACGGGAACAGAAAGCCATTGGCTTTTCGGATTTCAAAGCGATTTTCATTCGGCAAATTGAAAATTCGGGTGCGGCGGTGCGAAAATCGCCGCACTTCTTGACTTTGCGGGCGATTTATGCTATAATTTCCAAGCGGGAAAACCGCTGATAACCAACACAAAAGAAGATATATCGGGAGATGTTAAGATGGAAAATCTGGAAAAGGATTTTGATTTTGTCCTCCGTTCGTATTTCGGCTGCGACAGCGACACGGCGGACACAAAAGAAATATACAACGCAGTTTCAAAGGCTGTGATGCTCGACATTTACAAAGATTGGAAAGCCGACCGCGAAAGCGAGGGCAAACGCTGCGGATATATGTCGGCGGAATTTCTTGTCGGAAGGATGATTTATGCAAATCTTCTCAATTTGGGACTTTCCGACGAGGTTCGCGAGCTTCTCGAAAAGAGAGGTCTCAACATTGATATGTTCGAAGAAGTCGACGACGCGGCTTTGGGCAACGGCGGTCTCGGAAGACTTGCCGCCTGCTATCTCGAATCGGGAGCGTCCGAGGGAATAAACCTCGACGGCTACGGACTTCGCTACCGTTACGGTCTTTTCAAACAGACCTTCAAAGACGGTTTCCAGAGCGAAGAGGGCGACTGCTGGCTCAAATGGGGCGACCCGTGGAGCATAAGAAAAGAAAGAGAAGCGGTCGAAGTTACTTTTTCGGACGAAACCGTGCTTGCAATTCCTTATGATATGCCCGTAATCGGCTATAAAAACAGAAAGATAAACACTCTCCGCCTTTGGCAGAGCGAAGCGGTAAAGCCGTTTGATTTCGGTCTTTTCAACGATATGCAGACCGACAAACTGTCGATCGAAGCATATAAAGCACTCAAAATCACCGATGTGCTTTATCCGAATGACGGAACCTACGAAGGCAAGATGTTAAGACTTCGCCAGCAATATTTTCTTGCAAGTGCGACTTTGCAGGATATTCTCCGCAGATACAAAGCGACGGGCAAACCGCTCGAAGAGCTTGACAGCTTTATCTGCTTGCAGCTCAACGACACCCACCCCGTTATCGCAATTCCCGAACTTCTCCGTCTTTTGCAGAACGAGGGTATGGATTTCGACAACGCACTTGCTCTCTGCAACAGGATTTTCAATTTCACGAACCACACGATTATGAGCGAGGCTCTCGAAAAGTGGGACGAAAGATCGGTTCACGACCTTTTGCCGCAGATCTGGGAGCAGATCGTCAAATTGCAGGTTAAAATCGAACAGGATAACCTCGACAGAAACAGATATTTCATTATCCGCGACGGCGTTATTCATATGGCGAACCTCGCAATCTATGTTGCCGCAAAGGTAAACGGCGTCGCAAAAATCCACACCGATATCCTTAAAACGAACACTTTCAGAGACTGGTACGAACTGTTCCCCGACAAATTCGAAAATGTCACGAACGGAGTTACCCCCCGCCGCTGGATGATGTTAAACAATCCCCGTCTTTGCGAAGAAATCACAAAGAGAATAGGCGGAGGCTGGAAAAAAGACCTCACGAAGCTTTCGGAAATGAAAAAATACGCTCACGACCCCGAATTCATCTCCGTTTTCAAGGAAATAAGAGGCGAAAACAAACACCGTCTTGCAGCTGAAATAAAGAAGACCGAGGGCGTCGAAATTCCCGAAAACTTCATTTTCGACATTCAGGTAAAGCGTCTTCACGAATATAAACGCCAACTTCTCAACGCGTTTTCTATCCTTTATATCTACTACGAATTGAAAGACCACAACCTGCCCGATTTCAAACCGACAGCCTTCATTTTCGGAGCAAAAGCCGCTCCCGGATATTATAACGCGAAGGCGATAATCAAGTTTATCAACGAAATCGCGAAAAAGGTGAACGCCGACGAAGAAACAAATGACAGACTCCGCGTTGTTTTCGTTCAGAACTATAATGTTTCCTACGCCGAAAAGATAGTCTGTGCCGCAGACATTTCGGAACAGATTTCAATGGCGGGAATGGAAGCTTCGGGAACCGGCAACATGAAATTTATGATGAACGGAACCGTCACCCTCGGAACGCTCGACGGAGCGAACGTCGAAATCTGCGAAGAGGCAGGCAGAGAAAACAACTATATTTTCGGTGCGTCGGTCGAAGAAGTCGCAAGGGTAAAACAGTGCTACAACCCGAAAGCACTTTACGACAACAACTGGAAGATAAAAAGAGTTGTCGACAGCCTTGTAAACGGCACATTTAACGACAACAACAGCGGAATGCTTTCGAATATCTATAATTCGCTCGTCACCTACAACAACCCCGATGTTTACCTTGTGCTTTACGATTTTGAAAGCTATGTAAACGAAAAATTAAAGCTTAATTCGGAGTTCGGAAGCGACGAATTCTATTCGAAGTCGATAGAAAATATGGCTCATTCCGGAAAATTCTCTTCCGACCGCTCGGTAAGAGACTATGTAAACAACATCTGGCACATATAAACAAAGGTAAAGCCCACGCAAAAGCGTGGGCTTTCTTATATTCGTTTTACACTTATTTAAGTTTCACAAAGCGATAGTTTCCGCCGTCGGAAAGACGAACTGTTCCGTCGGAGACGGCATAGGTTTCTTCCCATTCGCAGGGGATGACGGTGTTGCCATCTTTATCGATAAGTCCCCATTTGTTTTCCGCTTCGGCGACGGGGGCGTATCCCTCGGAAAAATCCTTTGCCGCGGCATAGGTTTTATCGAAAAGTTTTTTGCCGTCTTTTGAAATGAACGCGAAAGCACCGGCCGTTCCCTCGGTCGTTCCCGACGGCAGCTGAACGCGGGCGATTCCGTCTTTGAATTCATAGGCGGTAAGATAGGTCGGAGCGACGATGACTTCGCCCGAAGTGTTTATATATCCGAAAAGTCCGCTCTTCTCGACTGCGGCAAGTCCGTCGGAAAATTCGCCTGCGGTCGCATATTTTGCCTCGACGACCACTTTACCCGTTTTGTCGATATATCCCCAGTCGGTTCCGTCTTCGTAAGCGGCAAGCCCCTCCGAAAAACGGTTCGCGTCTTCAAGTTCCATTGCAATGACGACTTCGCCTTTTTCGTTTACAAATCCGCTCTTATATTGTTCGAAAACCTCGGCGAGTCCGTCGGAAAATTCGGGCTTTTCGGTATAGAGAAAATCGGTTATTTCCTTACCCGTTTTGTCGATAAAGCCCCATTTTTTGCCGTCTTTCTGAACTGCTGCGATATCCGTTGTGAAATTTGCGGCGTCGCTGTATTTAAGCTCGACGACGACTTCTCCCGAAGTGTTTATATATCCGTAATAGTTTCCCGAAACGACGACAGCAAGTCCTCCCGAAAAATACCACGCACCGTCGTAAGTCGCGGAAATAACTTCGTTTCCTGTCTTATCGATAAAGCCCCACTTGCCGTTTTTGTTCTGGACGGCGGCAAGCCCCTCGGAAAACGACCATGCCCCGTAATATTTCGGCTCGACGACATAGTTTCCGTCGGTGTCGATATAGCCCCAGAGCCCGTCCTTTTTGACGGCTGCAAGCCCCTCCGAAAAATCGCGGGCGTTGGTGTAGGTTTCGCCGATACTTTCGAATTTTTCACCGTTTGCGGTTTTGCCGCAGCCCGAAAGCAAAAGCAGAGAGAAGAGAAGAGCTGCCGCGAGAAAAACAGAAATTGTTTTCTTCATAAAATTCTCCTTTTCGTTGAGTGTTGGTTTTGGTTCTACCGTCTGCCGTTTTTTTCGCAGACAATTGTGAAGTGTTGGTCATAAAAATATTGTTTAACCGAGCTTTCAAACCCGGAAAAATCATCTTTTGCCATGGTAGCGGTAAGAACTATGTTCTGACCGTAATCCTCTTTTATATCGGTCGCCTCTGTTTTTGAAAGGAGTGTTTTTATTCTGCCCTGTCGGTCGTATGGAAATTCGGTCGTAAAGGTGACAACGGGAACGATTTCCGCCTTTCCGGCTTCCTCGATTGCCGAGACCGCAGACTTTGTGTAGGCTCTGACAAGTCCGCCCGCACCCAAAAGCGTTCCGCCGAAATAGCGGGTGACGACAATGCAGCAGTCGACTATTCCGTTATTGTCGATTGCGGTTAAAAACGGTAGTCCTGCCGTTCCCTGAGGTTCTCCGTCGTCGGAAAACCGTCTTTGAGAAAATTTTCTTAGGTTATACGCAAAACAGTTGTGGGTGGCGTCGGGATATTTCGCCTTTACCTCGCCTATTTTCGCCTGTGCTTCTTCTTCGGTCGTAACAAAAAAAACATGTCCGATAAAGCGGGAGCGTTTTTCGTAAAATTTGCTCACGGCGTCTTTTTTGACGGTGTATTCGGACATTTTTCATTCCTCCCACTTGAAAAGCTTCGGCTTTTATGATAATATAAAAGAAAAAAAGGATGTGGACAAAATGTTCAGACATATAGTGCTTTACAAATTAAAGGACAGATCGGAAAGTTCCGCAAAAGCCCTTTACGAAAAGTTCCTTACAATGGAGGGAAAAATTCCGTATATAAAGGAAATGAGCGTCGGCTGCGACACTTTGAGGCTCGACCGTTCTTTCGACGTCAGTCTTTCGATAATTTTTGATTCGAAAGAAGACTTCCTTGCGTATAAGGAATATCCTTATCACAGAGATCAGATTGTTCCGTATGTTCATTCGGTAATCGAACAGGCGGTATCGGTCGACAGTTTAACATAAAGCAGGGCGGAGCTTCGGCTCCGCTTTTTTTATGCGAAAAGCTGGACCCACCACCAGCCGCCGGCGACCTTGATTACACCGACGCCTGTTTTCGTATAATTCGGGTATATGATATTCTCATAGTGACCCTTGGAGTTTTGCCAGCTTTTAACAGCCTTTTCCGCAGTAGTCTGTCCCATTGCGATATTCTCTCCGCAGCCTATCATTGAATATCCGAGATCGAGAAGAACAAAAGAGAAATACCGACCGTCGGGACGCGTATGGGAAAAGCAGCCGGAATATGCCATTTCGACGGCACGGAGCATTGCGGCTTTCGTTAAAGTTTCGTCAAGCTGCAAAGGGCTTGCGCCTGTTTCGGCACGCAGTCTGTTTGTTCCGTCAAGAACGGTATTCACTTCCGACGAATATGTTTTCATATTCTGAACGGCTTCGGGGAGCATATCGGCGGTCGTCGCCGAAAAACCGCTGTAATCGTTTTGTTTCGATACGAGTTTTTTTACGTTTCTCCTCGAACCGTCGCTGTAAAGATCGAATTTCGTTTCGGTGGTCGTTACGACCTTCATTCCGTAATTGTATTTTGTTTCTTCCGTTACCGTCTCTTTGTCGTGTTTTACGAAAGTGGCTTTGCCCGAAGAAGTGCCCGACGACGAACTGCCGGAAGAAGGCTTATTCGAAGTCGTTCCGGAGGACGGTTTGTTTGAAGAAGCCGTTCCCGAAGAGGGCTTTGAAGCCGACCCTGCGGACGGTTTGGAAGCCGAGCCCGAAGAGGGTTT
>CAKSPP010000081.1 GCA_934481505.1 uncultured Eubacteriales bacterium | reverse complement strand
TTTCTATACGGTGCGTTTGTTCTGTCCGCATCTAATCTTCTTATAAAAATAATCGGTGCCGTTTTCCGCATACCCCTCACAAACCTTGTCGGCGTTGCGGCGATGGGATATTTTTCCTCGGCATACAGTATCTATAACGTTCTTCTTTCCCTTGCGACCGCAGGGCTTCCGACGGGAATTGCCGTCATGGTTTCAAGGTCTATTGCGACCGAAAAATATAAAGACGTCAAACGCATAATGCGGATATCCGCCGCGGCGTTCGTTTCTTTCGGTGCTGTTCTTTCCGTTCTCGGAATGGTTTTTGCCCGTCAGATAGCCGTCTTTATGAACAGCGAAGACGCCTATTACGCGATGTTCTGGCTTATGCCTGCGGTCTTCTTTATCTCGGTTGTTTCGCTTTTCAAAGGCTTCTTCCAGGGCTTCGGAAATATGAATACCACCGCGATGTCGAACCTTATCGAGGCGACGATGAAACTTACCGCCGGATATTCGATAGCCTATCTTTTAAGCAAACAGGGCTACGAGCCTCCGATAGTTGTCGGAGGAGCTATTGCCGGAATTATGATTTCGACTTTCTGTGCGATGACCTATTCTTCTCTGCGTTACGTTTTCAGAGGAAAAGATTACCGCTTTACGAAAGAACAGCTTGAAAAGAGCGGAGAAACCCCGACGGGTCCTCTTGCAAAGGCATTTTTCTCTATTGCTCTTCCGGTAATGCTTTCGTCGATATCCGCAAACCTTATGAGTGCTATCGACTCTTTCAGTGTCGTCAACTGCTTAAAGATGTATATGTCCGACATGGAGGAGATAAACTTCCTCTGGGGTTCATATTCAAACCTGGCACTCACGATTTTCAATCTGCCGCTTATCTTTATAACTTCGATAGGTGTCGCTCTTATCCCCGAAATATCGGCGTTGTTCGTTAAAAACAATAAAAAGGCACTTAAAAATTCCCTTGAACGCTCTCTTAAAACATCCGCACTTGTCGCTTTTGCCTGTGCCGCAGGCATTCTCGCAACCTCGACCGAGCTTTTGAGTTTGCTTTATTCAAACAAAGAAGCAATCGCCATTGCTTCGGTAATTCTGAAAATCCTTTCCTTTGTAATCGTCTGTGTCGGATATACAACGGTTCTGAATTCAATTCTCAACGCAATAAAGAAAGCGACAAGTTCAGTCGTTGCAATATTTGTAGGCTCTGCGATAAAGTCGATATTTACCGTAATTTTCGTTTCGATACCGCAGCTCGGTATTTACGGTGCACCTCTCGCAACCTGTGTCGCATACCCCGTAATGCTTGCGATAGGCTTCTTCTTTGTCAAAAAGCATACGCAAGTCAAACTCAGCATAAAAGAAATATTCCTTAAACCGCTTCTTGCCGGCGGCTGCTGCTACGCCGCGTCAAAACTTATAAACATAGCCCTTTACCATTTCTTCCCGAGAAGAATTACGGTTATTTTCACCGTTATTCTTACAGTCGTCGCGTTCCTCGGAATTATCGTTGCTCTGAAAATAATTTCGATTGACGAGATAAAATCAATTCTTAAAAAAAGCGGCAAAAAAGCCGAAAAGGAGACTTCCGATGAGTTACCGGTTTCAGACGATATCGCCGGAAAAGCTTGATAAAAACGCCCTTGAATACGGAAATGTTTTTCAGGGACATGAATGGGCTGATTTCAAGAAAAAATACGGAAAGACGGCGTTTGCGGGCGAAGACGAAAACGGAAATACCGTTCTTACCTGCCTTATGCTTACCGTTCCGGTTTTCTGCACCGCAATGAAAGTCGGATATATCGTCCGCGGCTTTGTCGGAGATATGACCGACGAAACTCTTGTGTCGGAATTTACCGTGTTTCTTAAAAACTATATGAAAAAACATCATATAGTCTATGTCACTATCGACCCTTATGAAAGCTATAAAACCGATTTCGAAATTACCCCCGACGGCGAAAAACGCCATAGAAACCTCATAGATAACGGCTATATCCATTTCGAAAATAAGGCGTATTCAATGCAGCGTCCGACAAACTACCGCGTTTTCTGGGACAGAACAAAAACTCCGGAAGAACAGGAAAAAGAAGTTTTCGGAAAGATGAAGAAAATGCTCCAAAACAGCATTGCGACCGCCGAAAACAGAGGGCTTGAACCCGTAAAATTCACGGGTGACGAAATAACGGAAGAAGTTTTTTCGGAATTTATGAAGCTTTTCAAGGAGACTGCCGAAAACAAACATTTCGGAATGAAAAGCGACGAATATTACCGCGATCAGATAAAAGCGTTCGGCGAACATTCGAATATCT
Source organism: uncultured Eubacteriales bacterium (assembly GCA_934481505.1). Classification (GTDB taxonomy): domain Bacteria; phylum Bacillota; class Clostridia; order Oscillospirales; family UBA644; genus Geddesella. The sequence goes on along the minus strand of CAKSPP010000081.1, from coordinate 4,051 downwards.
GGTTTTTTAAGTATAACGCCGAAAAAGATAAGGCTTTTACCGAAAAAACGCTTGCCGAACTGAAAGAAAAAATAGAAAAGAACGAAACCCTTGACGAAAAGGCAAGAGAACGCAAGAAAAATCAGACTGCGGAATTAAAAGACGAATATGAGCGTATTTCCGAAAGACTTTCGGTTATCGAAAAATATAAAAACGAAAAATATCTTTCGGCGTTTTACGCAATAAAGTACGGCAGCCGCTGTCATCTTTTCTACGGTGCGAACAGCCCCGTTCTGCGTGAACTCAAACTTACCGCAAACTACTGGCCGATAATGAAAGACTGCTTTGACGGAAAGTGCGAAAGCTTCGATATGGGCGGCACTCTGCGGCTCGATTCGGATGATGTTAAAAAAGATAAAACATATGACCTTTATCTTTACAAGTCGCGTTACGGCGGAGTTCTCGACGAACTTTTGGGAGAATATTACCTTCCCGCAAAAAACGGTTTCTGGTATAAACTATTGCATGAAAAACTGCATTATTTACGCCGATATGCCGTCAGATTTTAGTAAAAAAAGACCTGTCTTGCAGGTCTTTTTTCTATTTGCCTTTTGAAAAAACGTGTTTACCTATCGTTGTTGAAATTGGCAGCGTTCTTATCCATGCGTTTGTTGCGGTCGCGGGGTTATAATAATAGATGCAGCCGCCCGTCGGATCCCACCCCGCAAGGGCGTCTCTTGCGGCGTTATAGGCGGAAGAAGCTACCGCAACGTTGAACTGCCCGTCGTCAAGAGCGGTAAATGCTCCCGGCTGATAGATAACTCCCGAAATGGTGTTCGGAAAAGACGGGTGTTTTACTCTGTTCAAGACGACCGCTCCGACTGCAACCTGCCCCGTGTACGGTTCGCCTCTCGCTTCCGCCGAAATTATGCGTGCAAGCAAGGCGACGTTGCTGTCCGAAACCGTTGACGAAGACGAGGATATCCCCATCGCCGCAAGTGTGTTTTTGCCTGCTATTCCGTCAACCGAAAGATTGTTTTTCCGCTGAAAATATTTTACCGCGTTCACCGTCTGTGTGCCGTAAATTCCGTCGACGGAACCTGTGTAATAGCCCCAGTTTTTGAGTTTTTGCTGTATTTTTCTTACTTCCTCTCCTCGGGAGCCGTATTTCGACAGCGTTTCGACTGCACTTTCCTCGGTTTTATCGGGAAGCATTACCGATACATTATAAAGGGCGACGAATAAAAACAACACCGCAAGCACGGTGATAATCCCTTTTTTCAAAAAAATCACACTCCTTACGGATATCTTTTCCGTAAGGGCTTTTTATATTCAAAGTGTCACAATTTTTCTCTTGCAATTTTATATTCAATAAGATATAATAAATATATAAATACAGATTTTTACATCTGCCGGGCGGCAAAGGAAGTACTATGGACAAAAACAGATTCTTAACGCTTCGTCGTGCGATTTTGAACGACGAATTTTCATATCTTAACCCCGAACAGAAAAAGGGCGTTTTCTACTGCGGTTCGCCGCTGCTGATTTTAGCAGGTGCCGGGAGCGGAAAAACTACCGTCGTCGTAAGCAAAATAGGCTATCTTATGAAATACGGAAACGCCTATCTTTCCGACCACATCCCCGAAAACGCGACCGACGGAGACCTTGAATTTCTCGAAAACGCGTTAAAAGATAAAAATCTTCGCACCGGAGAAAGATATTTTTCGCTTATGGCGGAAAACCCCGTCCGCCCTTACAATATCCTTGCGATAACCTTTACGAATAAGGCTGCGGCGGAAATGAGAGAGCGTATCGAAGCCCGCTATTCGGTCGATACAAAGACTTTGTGGGCACAGACTTTTCATTCCACCTGCGTCAGAATTCTTCGTGCCTTTATCTCAAAACTCGGCTACGACCCTTCATTTTCAATCTATGACGACGCCGACAGCCACAAACTGATTGACAATATAATAAAAAAACTCGGTCTCGGCGAAAGATATTCCGCGAAGGTCGCCGCGTCCTTTATTTCAAAGGCAAAATGTGCCTATGAAGACCCTTCGGAATTCGCAAAAACCTTTAACGAGCCGATGTTCGGGAAAATGCCCGAAATTTACAGACTTTATCAGGCGGAACTCAAAAATTCGAACGCTCTTGATTTCGACGACCTTATTTTTATGACGGTAAAGCTGCTTTCCGAAAACCCCGACGTTGCCGAAAAGATAAACCGCCGTTTCAGATATGTTATGGTCGACGAATATCAGGATACGAACCCTCTGCAATACAGACTTGTAGCTCTTCTCTCAAAGGGTGCCGAAATCTGCGTTGTCGGCGACGACGACCAGAGTATCTACCGCTTTATGGGGGCGTTTGTCGAAAATATCCTCAATTTCGAAAAGGATTTCCCCGGTGCAAAGGTCGTAAGACTTGAACAGAACTACCGTTCGACTAGGCCCATTCTTTCCGCCGCAAACGCGGTTATCGCAAACAATAAGAACCGCAAGGGCAAGAATCTCTGGACAGACAGAAAAGACGGCGATAAAATAAGCTACCATACTTTCTACAATCAGCAGGAAGAGGGCAACTTTATCTGCAAAACGGTTCTCGACGGACTTTACCACGGCAAGAAATACAGCGATTTCTGCGTGCTTTACAGAACACGTTCCCAGAGCAACAGCATCGAAATGGCATTGAAAGGCAACGGAATTCCCTATAAAGTCTTCGGCGGACAGGCGTTTTATAAACGCAAGGAAGTTCAGGATATGATGGCGTACTTAAATGTCGTCAACAATCCGAACGACGAAACAAGACTTCTGCGAATAATAAACGAGCCGAAAAGGGGAATAGGTCAGACAACTCTCGATAAAGTTTCGGCAATCGCCGCAAGAGAAGGTCTTTCGCTTTTCGGAGTAATGGGTAAAGCAAAAGACTTCCCCGAAATTTCGTCCGCTTCCGAAAAACTTTTCGGTTTCTACGAAATGATAATGACTTTCAGACAGATGGGTGAAACGAAAAGCATTTCCGAGCTTTTCGAATATATCTATACAATAGTCGGCTATGACGAAATGCTCCGCAAAAATTTCACGCAGCCCGAATATCAGGCAAGACGCGAAAACGTTCTCGAACTTCTTTCTTCGATAAAACAGTTTGAAGATGAGGCTGAAACTCCGACTCTTATGGGATATCTCGAACAAAGTGCCCTTATTTCTTCGGTTGACGAAATGGAAGACAGCCCCGAATATGTCACTTTGATGACCATGCACTGTGCGAAAGGGCTTGAATTCGACACCGTCTTTATTTCCGGCTTTGAAGAAGGTCTTTTTCCGTCGGAAAGATCGGTTTTCGAGGACGGCGGACTTGAAGAGGAAAGACGCCTTTGCTATGTTGCGATAACAAGAGCTAAACGCAAACTTTATATAACTTCCGCAAAAAACAGAATGTTATACGGCAGAATCACAATGAATATGCCGTCACGTTTCCTTGAAGAAATTCCCGACGAATTTATCGATAAACAGACCGTTTCGGACGATATGCGTCGCAGAGACGAATTCGAAGCGGAAAGAAGAGCCAAAAACGCTGCAAAGAAAAAGACCGCGGCGGCAATGGGCGGCGGATTTTCCGCTGTCGTGCATGCCGAAAAACAACAGGCGAAATATAAGCCGGGAATGAGAGTATCTCATAAAATTTTCGGCGACGGAATAGTGACTTCCGTAATTCAGATGTCGTCCGACGCAATGCTCGAAGTCGAATTTGAAAAAGTCGGAACGAAAAAGCTGATGTCTAACTACGCAAAACTCGAAATAAAGGAGTAATTTCCGAATGGTATATCTTGACAATGCCGCGACGACCAAACCGTCGGAGGCGGCAATAGCTGCGGGAGACGAAATTATGCGGGAATGCTACGCAAATCCCCATTCTCTTCACGATTTCGGAATTTCCGCCGAAAAAAAGGTCGAAGAAGCAAGAAAAACCGTCGCTTTTGCAATGGGAGTTCCTGCCGACTGCCTTTACTTCACTTCGGGCGGCACAATGTCCGACAATATCGCGATAAGAGGTTTTCTTTCCGGAAAAAGGG
>CAKSPP010000080.1 GCA_934481505.1 uncultured Eubacteriales bacterium | reverse complement strand
GCCCCGTAGATAGCAAGTCCGCCGTCGCGGATATCAAAGACTTCCCAAAAGCTTTTATAATTTGAAAGCGTAAAAAGAACAAAGAAAAGTCTTGCTCCGATAACCGCCGTGGGAATTCCGATAAGGGCAATATCAAGAACGTTATCCTTTGTAAGTCCCGCATATCTTGCCTGCGACGAAGCAAACAGGATAGCAAGAAGAAGCCCCGTCGTGATTATTATAGCATACCAGTATATATCCATTCCGAAAATGGAAAACGCAACCCTGTTGACTTCAAAAGGTCCTATTCCGAGTTTTCCGAATTCAATGATGTTTACAGTAGCCGCTAACATTTTTATACCTCCGATTTCGGGATATATTTGGGAATAGGGACGGGTTATTGAAGTTCCCGACCCTATTTTATTATAAAATTATAATAACATTTACAGCCGCAATTGTCAACAAAAGTCACACAAAATTACGACTTAAAACGCCCTTTGTCAATGCAGCAGCGAACCCTGTGATATCCGCCGTCGATTTTAACCCCGTCCGCAGGAATTCCGTCGACGGTAAGAGGTCTTGAAACCGAAACTTCGACGGAAATATCAATGACCGTACCGCCGAGTCTGACTGTCGCAAAATATCCGTCCCAAGAAGACGGCAGACAGGGAGACAGATACATAGTTTCTCCCTTAACGGTTATTCCGAGCAATTTTTCGGTAACAGTCCTGAAATACCAGCCGGCAGAACCGGTATAAAAACTCCAGCCGCCTGTCCCATCGTCATAGACGTCTCCCGCCATAACATACGGTTCTTTTTTATAAACGGACACATCATTTTCGGTTTCAGAGTGAGAAAGCGGATTCAAATACGATATAATTTCAAAAGCCTCGTCTGCCGCATTTCTTTCGAGCAAAGCATAAGCATACCAGACCGCCGCATGCGTATACTGTCCGCCGTTTTCGCGGACTCCGGGAATGTAGCCTTTGATATATCCGGGATTTTTCTCTGTTTTATCAAACGGCGGAGAAAACAGCTTTACGATTTTCATTTCGTCGTCGACAAGATGTTTTCTCGCCGCAACCATTGCTTTTTCGGTTCTGCTTGCCGAAAAGCCGCCTGAAATCACGGAAAAAGCCTGCGGTAGAATATCGATTTTACATTCGTCGCAGTCTTTTGAACCGAGAGGCGTTCCGTCGTCGAAAAAGCCTCTGATATACCAATCTCCGTCCCAACAGTTTTTCTCAACGGCGTCCGTATATTCCCGAATTTTTTCGCTTAAAAATCGCAAAAAGTCGTCGTCACCGACAGCCTCTGAAACTTCGGCAAAATCTTTCATTACGCGAATTATAAAGAGAGTCGTCCAAACGCTTTCGCCTTTTCCTTTTTTGCCGACTTCCGTCATTCCGTCGTTCCAATCGCCAGAGCCGAACAGAACAAGTCCGTGTTTGCCGACGGTTGCGGCTTTCAAAATTGCTTTCTTTGCATGATTATAAACGATATCTTTTTCGTCTTTTTTTCTTGCTTCGATATATTTTTCCGATTCGCCGTCACCGAGTTTTTCGCCGCTAATATACGGAGTTTCGATATAGAGGAAATCTGTATTTTCCGTAACGGAAAAGTATCGGGAGACGGAATACGGAAGCCAAAGAAGATCGTCGGAGGAACGCGTTCTGCTTCCCTTGATTTTACCGTTTTCGCAGTCATGCCACCAATGAAGAACATCTCCCTCTTCAAATTGCCTTGAAGCGGCTTCTATAATCGATTTTTTCAGAAGTTCGGGTTCAAAAGCGGCAAGACATACGGCGTCCTGAAGTCTGTCACGAAAGCCGACCGCCCCTCCGCACTGGTAATATCCCGCTCTCGCTTTTATTCTCGAAACTTCGGTCTGATATTTCAAAAATTCGAAAAGATAATTCAGCTTTTTATCGGGAGTTCGAAGAGTTATTCCGTTCTCCTGCGAATATTTTTCAACAACAAACGCCCTGTCTTTATTTTTCTTTTCCGAACTGTATAAAAGAGCTTTCCGGATCGCGGCATTTTTGTCTTTTTCAAATCCGAGAATGAAAATTTCTTCACCGAAATTTGTCTTGTTTGCACGGCTTCTGACTGCGAAATTATTGACTTTGCCGTTTATGCAGCCGAGAAAACCGCAGCCCGAAAAGTTCATATTCAGGCTGTTTTTGAACAAAAGGACATTCGAAGTTTTATAAAGGACGGGCGATGTGAATTTTTCTCTTTCGTCAAGAATCGGAATAATTTCATATTCAAATAAAATCTCTTTTTCGGACGGATTTTCATAGCCGACCGTCACGGTTTTCATATTTTCTGTTTCGGAAACAAAAACTTCGACCGTAAGCCGTATATCGCCTATTTCGGAAAGAAATGTTATAATACCTTTTCCGAAAATGACGGTTGAATTTTTGATAATATCATACTTTGTCCCGTTAATATATGCAAAAAGCATTTCTCCGTCGCTACCGGAAACAGGGTCGTTTGACCATGCGGTAAGCTTATTAAGTCCCGAATTCTCTGCAAAGGAAAAACCGAGCGATTTTTCCGTTATAACTGTCCCGAAACTATCGGTTGCCGCGATTCCGCACCACAAAGCCCTGTTCTTTTTTGTTTGGGTTTTCTCGATTGCAAATGCGGTCATTCCGTTTCTTTTAACATAATAACCGTCGCCGCATTTATACTCCGCAGGAAGTTTTACAGGGGTTACATCTTTGGGAGTTACGACAAGCGGCAAATTTTCAACAATACCGATATCCGATGGCTTGCCGATATCTATAAAAAGAGCCGCAATGGACGAAAACGCCTGAATTTCGGGCATTTCGGCAGATATGAAAAACAGATTTTTACCTATGAATTTTTCTCCGCCGAAAATTTCCGCAGTCTCGGTAAGATACTTAAAAACGGGCTTTTTATAATCTCCCCCGTCGTTATAGCAGATGACAGCATTAAAATCAGCCGCAAGCCGAAGTTCGAAAATAACGGCACGCAAAAACGGCAGAATTTTCTCTTTGTTTTCTTCCTTTACCGAGAAAACGACAAGAGGAATGTCAAGGCTTATCCCCTTGCTCCAAAAGAAATCTTCTTTTATCGTTTTCGGGCGTCCTATATTTGAAAAATCGGGGAGATGCTTTACAAAAACCGCCGATCTTATAATATCCGCAATTCTGATTTCCGGCTTTTTGAGCGAGGTTTCGGAATAAAAGCCTGCCATGAGATTTTTAATAACAAGAGAATGAGCGGAGAATGTCTTATTGACGGCTTCTCCCGTAATCTTTTCCGTTTCTTCTTTTGTTTTGCCGTATGCCGCAGTCAATAATATTCTTCTTTCTTCGCCCTGTTTTATCTCGGCAGGAAGTTTAATTGCGACGCAGAACGCTCCGTCAGACTTTTCATTCTCGGAAAAATCGTCGGATATATCGGGAATTTCTCTTCCGGTTCCGATAACGTCATATCGTGAAAAAGATACGGTTGATTTTGATTTTTCGTTACCGTTGCCGTCAAAAACATTTATCAGTAAACAGTCGTTCACTTCACCGTCAACTCTTCTTTTCCGAGAAATAAAGATATTATTTTCGTCAGCGTCGTGTTTTCCTTCAAGAAAAAGTTCGGAAAATGCAGGGTGAGCCGAATATTCCGTAAATCCCGAAAGTATAGGTTCGGTATAGAAAACAAGATTGCCGCTCTGCTGTCGTTTGCCCGTATTCTTGACCGTAAACTCGAAAATTGCACAGCTGCCGCAGCCGGACAAAGTTACCGCCAAGGAAGTCTCAATATTGTTGTTCTTTGATGAATAAGTGATTTTTCCGTCTCCGAACATAGCCGTGCAATTATTTTTCTTATTAAACGGGCTTAATGTCGGGGAGTATTTTTCTTTTTCGGTAATGAAAAACGCAAAAAGCCCGAAATTCTCCCGTAAACGGATTTTTCTCTTTGTGACAAGCTTTTTCCCGACAGAGAAATAACCGTTTCCCGAATCTGAAAGCACAAGAGCGGAATTTCCGTCGGAAAGTACTTTTACTCTCGGATTTTCAACACTTATATTTTCAAAAGCCTCACCTATTTTTCCGAGCTTGTTTTTCGGTTTTTTATAATCGGGATATGACGAAAAATTCCTTGAAAAATCAGGCGTTTTTTCTTCAAGTAATGGTTGATACGCTTCCCTTTTACAGTCAAAGAAATCTTTTACGATAATATTATCCGCCAAATAATTTGTTCCGGCAATAATGCTCATACCAATATGGTGTGCCATATAGTTTTTTACCGTCGCCATCGGTTTCCCGGTTCTCGATTCGGTAAGGTCGGCGGCGTCATAAAATCCGTATTTTCCGAAAACGCCTTTTTCTTTGAATAAATCAAGATTTTCATTCGATTTTTCCGAAAAGAAAGGCAAAGTAAGCCATGAAGAATATGGGGACACAACATTGTTTCTGCCTGTTCCGCGTTCAAGCGAAAGAGTTTTTACGCCGAAAGCCCTGTATTTATAATTCAGAGCTTCGTCAAAAGCAAAATAGCTGCTTTCGGAGTTTCCCCACAGACCGCGAGAATTTCTTTTTAGTTGTTCCGCAAACGCCCCTCTTATCATTTCGTCTTCGAAAGAACGATTTATTATCGGAAGAAACAGACAAGGCATAAAATACTCAAACATTGTTCCCGACCACGATTTTATAAAGGAAGAACCTCTTCTCGTGCACCTGAATCGGTTGAGTTTTTCAAAGGACGAATAATCTATCTGCCGCTCGGAAATCGCGTAATAATACGCCAGAAGAGATTCGCTTGCGTAGATATCGTAATAAGAATCGGAAAGTTTTTCTCCGTTCGGGTCATAGCCTATTGAAAGCAACTTCTTAGTCCTGTCATAAAGCAGTCCGAAGTCGGTTTCTTTCAATATTTTTTCGATGTTTTTCACGGCGTTATCACATATTCCGAGTTTTTCGGCGGCGTTTTTGGCCGTTACGAGAGCACACGCGAAATTTCCGTTATCGACGGTCGAAATAAATTCGGGAGATAAAACCGAAAGGTCTTCCGTTGAATACCAATTATATAAATGCCCCTTGTATTTTTTTAGTCTAACAATTGAAGAGACCGTATTCTCTACCCTTTCGGAAAGCTCGTCAAGGTCGATAATGCCAAGATAATACACGCAGAAAACCGAAACAAGATAAAGACCGATATTCGTCGGGGAAGTTCGCCGTGCAAGCCTGCAAACGGGTTCTTCCTGGAAATTGTCGGGCGGCAGAAAATTGTTTTCTTCATTCACAAAATCGGAAAAATATGTCCACATTGCAAAAATATCGTTTTTTCTTTCGGGATTTTTCGATGTTTTCTTTTTATAAAACGCAGGTTTTGCCGACAGGGCGGCAACAAAAAACGAAAAAAGCCAAAGAATTCCGACGAAAACGGTTTGCGAAAAGAATAAAAGCAAAACGCCGATATACTGCGGGTACATTTTTAGAAAATAATTTTTCAGTTTTCGTCCTTTTCCGCCGAGGCTCGCCGCAGTTTTCCATTCGAGAAGCCCTTTTCCTGTTTTCATTGCATATATAGCTCTGATTATTGCCGCAAGATTTTTTACCGCGATATACGGCAGACAGATAAAAGAAAGAAGCCTGTCGGAAAATCGGAGAGCCGTTCCCGACGAAAAACGGTTTCTTTTCCGTATTTTGATAATTTCGACTTTTCTGAAAAGACTTTCGAAAAGAGTGCGGATATCTTCGAAAAAGAACAGTAAAACCGCTGTTATTACAGGCAAAATTCCGAAGAAAATCGAGGACAAAACAAGAAAAAATATTGACGGAAAATAAAAAGCGGAAACAGCGTTATTAAAAATCAGATATTTTCCCCAAAGTCCCATTTCGTTTGCAACTCGCTGTCTTTTTCCGTTTACATAGCTTTTCTTTAAGAATAAAGTATTTTGTATATCCCCTCTTATCCAACGACAGCCTCTTTCGGTAAAGGAAACTATATCATCGGGGATATCGTCGTAAAAAACCGCGTCGGAAATGTAGGCTGTGCGAAGAATATTCCCCTCCGGGATATCATGGCTTAAAATTTTCCCTTTCGGAAATGCTTTCGCAACAAGCTCATAAAATTCTTTGATTCTGACAACGCCTTTGCCGCAGAATATTCCCTCTCCGAAAAGATCGTTGCCTATTGAAAACACAGAATCGGAGTAAGGCTCGCTTCCTGCGTTTTCGCTTTTTATTGCGGTAAATCGCGTTTTATTTGCATCCGAAAGTAAAACTCCGAGCGACGGAACGGCAATACCGTAACCTGACTCAACAACAGAGCCTGTGCAATCAATTACGGGAGCAGTAACAGGGTGTTCGAGAACGCCGATAAGACGGGCAACCGAATCGGGAGACGGCACGGTATCGGAATCGAGAAGAGTTATATATTC
>CAKSPP010000079.1 GCA_934481505.1 uncultured Eubacteriales bacterium | reverse complement strand
CTATACGGTAGAACCCGTATATGACGCTCAATATACAGCCCTTGCCACAACTTCTACAAAGCCGTATTGTCCTAATTGTGTTATGGAATTTTCCTGCGACCGAAAAGCCGTTGTCGATTTTAACGGTTCGACTTTGAGATATGACCCGACAGCTCCGAGCCGCATGAAATATACAATAGTAAAGGTAAACGATTGTGTTGATATCGAACTGAAAAACGGAATCATTATCGGTGACAGACTTACTCATGTCTATCCTACGCCCTTTACCGTTACGGTAACCGGCGACGGCAGTAAAACGGTTTTTTCTTTTGCGGAAACCATTCCCGAAGATAAACCGTATATGCCAAAACCGGATGTGACTATTGACGGCGTTGACGGCAGCGATAATATTTTACGGTGGAATGCAATAAAGAGAGAACTTACTTTCAAAACAGCACCTGCGGATAATTCCGTGATAGAGTGCACCTTTACCGAACCCAAACATGAGTTCGGCGGCTGTCTTAATCTTTACAATACAAATCTTGCCTATACCGTTGACCGTTTTGGGTCGGTGGCGGATGTCAACGCTTATCTTGCGGCTCACGGCAGGATTTCCGGCGACGGAATGCTTGTTACTTCCGATATAATAAAGGTTCTCGATTGTTTCGGTGCCGACGGTATCGGCTATTATAAGTATGTCACATGGAAAGATTCAAACGGCACGTTCTGCGAGAGAATGGAGAGATTCTGTTTTGACCCGGATACCGGAAATACTTTGGGCGGAGGAAAATATTCGGGTATTCCGGAAGGAAAAGATGTAACAGACGCCGGAACGATAAGAATAACGGATATGGAGCTCAGTCAGTCGACAGGCGACGGAATTTACTGCATGAACGGTTCCAAATTCAATAAAAACAATATGTTTTTTTCGGGTTTGAATGTCCATCATGTTCGTCGGAACGGTATCACTGTCGGTTATTGCGATAATGTTTATATCAAAGATTCTGTCATCAGTCATGTCGGAGATTTCGACAACATTTGCGGCACGGCACCGAGATCGGGAATAGATATTGAGGCGGAAAGCGGAGACCGCAGCACAAACAAAATAATAATGCGGAATGTGACAATCGAAAATTGCGATAATTACGGGATAGTCAACGCCGGAACCCTGCGTAACGAGAGACGGGAAAATCTTGTCATGTTCACCGATTGTTATTTTGAAAGTCCCGCTTTGCAGTATTCATATTTAACGAATTGCACCCTTAAATATATGGGAGGAGAAACCCAAAAGGCTTATGCGTTCAAGAATTGCTTTGTGAATAAAACGACATTTCTGCATAGGTTTAGCGGCTCCTTGTGGATAAATAATTCTGTTATTCTGAACTCCGTGATTGAAGGTAACGGAAGCGGCAATAACAGGCTGTATACCAAGGGCTCCCGTATAGAAAACAGCGAGATAAAAAACTATACGAGTGCGGATGTTTCTCATCTTTATGCCGGAAACGTATTCGGAGGTATAGTAAATTATGCGGGAACGGCTGACGGTCAACCTGCGGAAATCGGAGGCGGTGTATATCGGGGCGTTCGTCTTAGTAACTGCAATCTTTATATTGCGGAGACCGTTTCAAACAATTTTAATATCAAAAACAGAATGTTAAGTAACCTTTGTGCCTCAAAATGCGAAAACTGCAAGGCAATTCTTTTTCATTCCGTTGTTGATGCAAAAGACGATTTTGCGGCACTTCCCGGGGTGACCGTCGGTACTGTTTCTGGCACAGTAATCACATGGCAATAAAAAAGAGGCATCGTTAAGATGCCTCTTTTTTACCGTAAAATCTGTCTTGCGACGTAAACGCCGCTTGCCGACGCGTGCGAAAGGGAATGGGTGATTCCGCTGCCGTCGCCGATGACGTAAAGTCCTTCGTGCCGCGTCATAAGGTTGTGGTCGACTTCGACCTCCATATTGTAGAATTTAACTTCAACGCCGTAAAGCAATGTGTCGTCGTTTGCCGTTCCGGGGGCAACCTTGTCAAGGGCGTAAATCATTTCGATAATGCCGTCGAGAATTCTCTTCGGCAGAACAAGGCTCAAATCTCCCGCCGCGGCGTTAAGAGTCGGAACCGTAAACGATTCTTCGATTCGTTTCTGCGTGCTTCTCTGTCCGCGGACAAGATCCCCGAACCTCTGAACCATAACTCCTCCGCCGAGCATGTTGCTGAGTCTCGCGATGCTTTCTCCGTAGCCGTTCGAATCCCTGAAAGGTTCGGAAAAATGCTTCGCGACAAGCAATGCGAAGTTCGTGTTATTGGTCTGTTTTGCGGGGTCTTCATAACTGTGTCCGTTGACGGTGACAATGCCGTTCGTGTTTTCGTTTACGACAGCCCCTCTCGGGTTCATGCAGAAGGTTCGTACAAGGTCTTCGTATCTTGAAGTGCGGTATACTATCTTGCTTTCGTAAAGCTCGTCTGTAAGGTGAGAGAAAATTTCCGCCGGAAGCTCGACTCTGACGCCGATATCGACCCTGTTTGATTTTGTGCTTATATCAAGGTCGCGGCAAACCTGCTCCATCCAGTTGCTTCCGCTTCTTCCCGCGGAAATAACGCAGTCTTTCCCCTCATAAGAGGAGTTTTTGCTGTATATCCTAAATCCGTCGTCGGTTTTTTCAACTTTGTCGATTGCACAGTCAAAATGAAATTCGACATTATTTTTCAGATGATTATAGAGATTTTCGAGGACTATGTAGTTTATATCGGTTCCGAGGTGACGGACGGACGCGTCAAGCAGGTGAAGCCCGTTCTGCATACAGGTCTTTTTTATGCTTGTTCCCGTTGTGGAATAAAGTTTCGTGCCTTCGCCGCCGAACGCAAGATTTATTTTATCGACATATTCCATAAGTTCAAGTGCCGGTTTTTTGCCGATATATTCATATAGCGTTCCGCCGAAATCGTTTGTGATGTTATATTTTCCGTCGGAGAACGCCCCCGCACCGCCGAAACCGCTCATTATCGAACAGCTTTTGCAGTGAATACAGGTCTTTATCTTGTCTCCGTCTATCGGACATTTGCGTTTTTTCAGTTCGTGTCCCATTTCAAAAACTGCAATTTTCAAATTCGGGTTTTTCTCCGTCAGTTCATAAGCGGTGAAAATTCCGCCGGGGCCTGCTCCGATTATCAGAACATCATACATCTTTTTTTTTCTCCGTAAAAAAATGGTTGACTGCCTTTTGAGGTAGTCAACCATAGGTGGTTGGTAGAAACATTTGCCCGTTCTGCAAATTTATACCGAATTATGCAAAGAAGACTTGAACTCTTCTCTGTCTTTATGGAGCGAGATACGGGAGTCGAACCCGCCTATCAACCTTGGGAAGGTCGCATTCTACCGATGAATTAATCTCGCGTACCTATAAAGTATATCACTTTTATTTTATTCTGTCAAGAGCAAAAAGGGGACTGCTTTTGCAGTCCCCTTAAAGGTTATATTGATTCTACGTCGGGAAGATTGAGTTCGATTTCTTTTCCGAGTTCTGCGGATTTTACGATACCCGAAAGAATTGCCTGATTGTAGAAGATCTGGTCGGTCGAAACAGCAGCCTTGCCGCCTGTTTTTATCGCGTCGAGGAACGAACGGATCTTGTGGTCGAAAAGACCCATTCCGCTGTAATCGGGAAGAATGGGAACTTCAAATTCGACAGGTTCGTTTGCAACGTCTTTGTAAATCTTCATCGGGCCGCCGACGGTTCCGTTCCAACATTCGGTCGAAGGAATACGGAGACCTGCTTTCTTACCGAGGATAAGGGTGTCGCCGGTGGTGTCCATATGCATTGCCCAGGAAATTCTGAAGTCGAGGACAATCCCGCCTTCAAGACGGATGAATGCTGCCGCGAAGTCATCGACATTGAAACGCTTTGCGTCCTGCGGATACATTTCGGGGTTCGTTCCGAAGAAGTCGGATTTGTAAGCCGAAACGGTCAGAGGCTTCGGATATCCGATAGCGTTGAGAACCATATCGAGAGAGTAGCATCCGATATCTGCAAGAGCACCTATTCCTGCGGTATCCTGTTCGATAAAGGTTCCGCCGGGAATACCTCTTCTTCTTCCGCCGCCGGTCTGTATGTAGTAGATTTCGCCGAGTTCGCCCGACTCAACGATTCTTTTTATCATTTTCATGTTGACGTCGAAACGGGGCTGGAAACCTATTGTAAGAACTTTTCCGGAAGCCTTTTCAGCTTTTCTTATAGCAACGGCCTCATCCATTGTGACGCACATCGGTTTTTCGAGAAGAACGTTCCAACCTCTGTTGAGGCAGTCTATCGTACATTCAGCATGGGTCTTGTTATAGGTACAAACCGAAACGCCGTCGAGTTCAAGACTCTTATCTGCGATCATCTCGCTGTGGTGGCCGTAAATTTTTGCACCTTTGATGCCGTATTTTTCTGCGAATTTAGCGGCTTTGCCGGGAATCATATCGGAAAGAGCGACGATTTCGACATCGGGCATGATAAGATAGCTTTCCGCGTGGGATTCTGCGATCCAACCTGTGCCGATAATACCGATACGAAGCTTCTTATCGGAAGATATGACTTCTTTTTCTTCTGCCTGTTTGAACTGACTGAGAACTGCGTCTGCCATATTAAAACTCCTTTGCAAAGTAAATATTCTTTAGATTATGATAACATAAATATATAATCTTGTCAATCGGTCTTTTTATGATTTTTTTGGGAAAAATCAAATAAAAATCTTAGCCCATTCGGGATTTTGCAATATGATGAGCAAAAACAAATATTCCGCAAGGGTAATAAAGCCCACGGTATAGAAAAGTTTATAGTGTTTCGTCTTGTGTCTGAAAATCAGAAAGCCCGAAAAAACACCGATTCCTCCGAGTAATAAAGCCAGAATTACGAAGCTTTTTTCGCTTATTCTCCAAAGCTTTTTCTTGGCGGCAAACTTGTCGTAGGCTGCGGCTGCAAATCCGAGAATATTCATTGCGATTATTGCGTACATTTAGATTCCCTCTGTCTTAAAATTTCGAAAGCGAAAACTGCGGTTGCCGCAGCGGTTCCGAGAGCGTTGCGAAAATCGCTGCCGTAGGGAATAAATACATTTTTCGTCACTTCGTCCGAAACCTTTTTCGAAAGACCGCGTTTTTCGCCGCCGACGGCAAGAAGCAGGGGAGAGGTGAGGTCGGTTTCAAAGAGACTCACCGCGTTTTTTCGCTCCGCCGCAATGATTTCAAAGCCCTTTTTCTTCGCTTCTTTCAGAAATTCGCCGAGGTCTTCGGGAACTGCCGCATGGAGTTTTTCCGATGCTCCTGCCGACGATTTTATTACGGTGCCTGCAGCCGAAAGCCAGTTCCTCTGAGGAAGAATTATTCCTGTTGCCCCTGCCGCCGCAAGGGAACGCAGAGCCGAACCGAAATTGTAAGGGTCTTCAACCCCCTCGATAAGAGCGAGGAACGGATTGTCTCCCGAAAGAAGATCTTCGGCATTCGAAAGCTTTCTTTCTCCGACTTCTGCCGCAATGCCGCCGTTCGTCTTTCCGAAGATGTCGTTTTCAAAAAAGTCTGCCGAAACGATTTCGGGATTTATCCCTTTCTTTTTTGCCTGCGAAATGATATATCTTATGTTTTTGTCGCCGAACTTCTTTTCCGATATGTAAAGCCCGAAAACAGGTCTGCTTTCGTTTTCTATTACGGCTTTGACGGAAATAGCCCCGTCGATAAATGCGTTTTCTTTTTCCATTTTCCCTCCGAATATCCTTAATCCGTTATCCTTTTATCGCCGAAATACTGCGTTAAAATCAATATCAGGGCTGCCGCCGCGAATATCCCGTCCGCAATTCCGGCGGGAAGCATGAATATCATCAGGGCAAGAGTGATAACACAATTTATTACAGATAACCAAAGTCCCCACATTCTGTTTTTCCACAACCCTACGGCACCGATAATTCTTATGATTCCGTACAGAGCCCCGACTATGAGCATCAGGTTCATATTGTCTCTGAAATACGGTACGATAAATGAAAAATAACTGTTGATATCGAAATTATCGTTTCTCAAAATAAAAATGGGAATAAGCGATAGCGAACCGCAGATTTCCATAAAAAATCCGTGAATAATCATTAGTATCGCCGCGATTTTATATCTTTTCATAAAAATAATCCCCTGTTTAAGTGTAAAATACCTTATTATAGTATAGCATATTTTCTGTATTTTTGCAACGGTTCCTGTTTACAATTTGTTTACATTTTTTTTTGCGAAAAAGTCTTGACAAAGAAACCTTTCTGTGGTATTCTATATAAGCCGACAGCGAAGAAACAGTGGTGTTTCGGTAGCGAAAAGCGATCCGGGAGCATAGCTCAGCTGGGAGAGCATCTGCCTTACAAGCAGAGGGTCACAGGTTCGAGCCCTGTTGTTCCCACCA
>CAKSPP010000078.1 GCA_934481505.1 uncultured Eubacteriales bacterium | reverse complement strand
TCGGACTTCAATTATTCTTGACGGAAACGCTAAAAATGAACTTTTGGTGAATTTTTGCAAAGAGTGACTTAAATACTTGAAAAAAGAGAACCTTTATGATATAATAACAAAGTCGCGGATTGCGATAAAATACATCATTTCACACATTCGGTATTGAATCTGTATTGGTGCGGCGTGTCCGTTATACAGCGAGCCGGATGGAGGAAAAACCAAGGAGGAAACAAAATGGCAGTAATTTCCATGAAGCAGTTGCTTGAAGCCGGCGTTCACTTCGGTCACCAGACCAGAAGATGGAACCCGAAAATGGCGGAATATATTTTCGCCGAAAGAAACGGGATCTATATCATAGATCTTCAGAAAACCGTTAAAAAGGTTGACGAGGCTTATAACTTCGTTCGTGACCTTGCAGCCGACGGAGGAGAAATCCTTTTCGTAGGAACCAAGAAACAGGCTGCAGAATCCATTAAAGAAGAAGCCGAAAGAGTCGGTATGTACTATGTAAATACCAGATGGCTCGGCGGTATGCTCACAAACTTCGAAACCATCAAAAAGCGTATTCAGAGACTTGCTCAGCTCCGCAAGATGGAGGAAGACGGAACATTTGATATGCTTCCGAAAAAAGAAGTTACCAAACTCACTCTTGAAATCGAAAAACTTGAAAAATACCTCGGCGGTATCAAAAACATGAAGAAGCTTCCTTCCGCTCTCTTCATCGTTGACCCCCGCAAGGAACGCAACGCTGTTGCGGAAGCAAGAAAACTCAACATCCCCATCATCGCTATCGTTGACACAAACTGCGATCCTGATGAAATAGATTATGTTATCCCCGGAAACGACGACGCTATCAGAGCCGTAAAACTCATTGCCGGTGCTATGGCTAACGCCGTTATCGAAGGAAGACAGGGCGAACAGTATGAAGAGCCCGCAGCAGAAGCCGCAGAAGAAACTGCAGAAGACGCTGAATAATTTGTAAAGGAGAAACTGAAATGGCTGATATATCCGCAAAACAGGTTAACGAACTCAGACAGAGAACCGGCGTCGGAATGATGAAGTGCAAAGACGCACTTGTCAAAACCAACGGCGACATGGAAGCAGCTGTTACCTTGCTCCGCGAGCAGGGACTTGCCGCTGCAGATAAAAAAGCTAACAGAATTGCCGCAGAGGGTGCTATCGCAATAGCTACCGTCGGCGATGTTACCGCTATGGTAGAAGTAAATGCTGAAACCGACTTCGTTGCCAAAAACGAAAAGTTCGTAACTTTCGCAAATACTATCGCTGAAATTGCAGCAAAAGAAAATCCCGCAGATCTCGAAGCTCTTATGGCAATGGAATACCCCGGATTCGGCGGCACCGTTGAAGATAAGAGAAAAGATATGATTCTTGTTATCGGCGAAAACATCAACGTCAGAAGATTTGCCCGTATGGAAGGAGCTTGCTCTTCTTACATTCACGATAAAGGCAGAATCGGCGTTATCGTTAAATTCACCGAACCCGCTTCCTGCGGAAAATTCGTTGCAATGCAGGTTGCTTCGATGGCTCCGAAATATCTCGACAGAACTCAGGTTCCCGCCGAAGATGTTGAAAAGGAAACCGAAATCATCATCGCTCAGATCAAAAACGATCCGAAGAACGCAAATAAGCCCGAGAACATCATCAAAGAAAGAATGGTTCCCGGTAAACTTGAAAAATTCTACGCTGCAAACTGCCTCGTAGACCAGGAATACTTCATTGACGATTCCAAGACCGTCGGCAAGTTTGTTGCTTCCGAAGGCAGTGCAAGAATCGTTGATTTCGTCCGTTTCGAAAGAGGCGAAGGAATCCAGAAGAGAGAAGACAACTTCGCAGCAGAAGTTGCAAGCATGATAAAGTAATTTAATTTATCAAAAGTAAAGGGACCGGTTATCCGGTCCCTTTTTATGTATGTATTTTTACGCTTTTTCAAAGCCTACAAGCAGTCCGCCTTTTTCCGCATAATAACTGCAAAGTCCTCTGCATTTTGATATTGCGACTTCCACAGTCGGCATAAGTGCTTCTATTTTCTCTTTCAACTGGCTTGCCGCGGCGAGATTTTTACAATGCGATATAATAACTCTGCCTTTTGACAAACCGAATTCTTTCAGGTGCGTTATTATCATTTCGAGCGTCTTTGTTTCGCCTCTGCCTTTTCCGAGAGGTTCAAGCGTCCCTTTATCGCTTGCTTTTCCGACAATTCTTATTCCGAGAAGCCCTGTGATTTTGGCGATTGCAGGTGAAATTCTTCCGTTTGCCGCGAAATTTTTCAACGATTCAAGCATGAAAAGCAGTCCTGTTTTCTTTTTATAAAGTTTTATTGCTTCGCATATCTCTTCAAAATCTCTGTTTTCCGCAATCAGCTTGTCTGCGTGTTCGGCTATCAGTTCAATTTCGGGACCTGCGGTGAGCGTATCAAAAACGAAAACTCTTTTGCCGTCGTTTTCCGCCTCGAATATTTCTTTTGCTGCTCTTGCGGAATTGAAACTTCCCGAAAGTCCGCTTGTTATCGTAAGGCAGATTATATCGTCGGCGTCTCCGAAAGCTGCTATCCAATCCGACGGATTCGGACAGGAGGTTTTCGATTTTCCTTTATGAGTGTCGAAATATTCGATCATTTCGTCGACATTCAGGTTTTCATCGTCAATAAACTCTCTTTCTTCCGAAGAAATTTTGAGCGGGGCAGAAGCAAAATCCGAATTTGCAAGTGCCGCAATATTCGCGGAAGAATCCGTGACAATTTTAATTTTTCTCATTCCATACCTCTTTAATAATAACCGGTGCACCCTAAAAAGTTCACCGGTCAACTTTTTATTTTTCTGATGTTGTACTGTCGTTATTCGTGTCGGTCGAACCGTCTGTTGAAGTCTTGAAGCTGTCTTTATCGAAGAAGAGTGCCGAAATTTTATCGGGACTGTACTTTTCAACGACTTTTTCGTTCATCGTGTAGGTGAAATCTTTTTTCCAGCTTTCAAAAAGTTCTGTGTAAGGTTCGCTTAAAAGATTGTTGTAAACCGCGTCTCTGCAATTATCGTAAAATCTTTCTTCTTCGTTTATGTCGCAGCGTTTGAGAATCCAATAGCCGGTATCCGTTTCAACATAGGAATATTCGTTGTTGTTAAGAGCAAATATCTTATTTACAAGACTGGAATCAAGCACGGAGCTTGCACTGCCGTAAGTGTAATCCTGAAGAATCGTTCCGTCTTTTCCGATAATCAGTCCGTCAATTGTAAGAACTTCATTAAGGTCTTCGGCAGCTTTCTTCTCGTCGTCCGAATAACCGTCTGTATTGCTTACATAAGCTTCGCTGTACTTTTTGATAAGCTCTTCGAAGTTCGCTCCGCTGTTGAGCTGATTTATGATATCTTTAACGGTGTTGTATTTTTCAAGAGTCTTGTCCGTCGAAAGATTGTTTCCGCTGTCGTCGGTTTTTGCAAACGCTATGTATTTGAATCTTGCATAATCGTTTGTAAATGAATTTTTAATGGTCTCTTCGGAAATCTCTTTTTCTCCGCCTTTGCCGAAATAATGGTCTATAATCATCTGACGCTTATAGTTTATTTCGAGAATGTCCTTTATTTCATCGGCTGTAAGTCCGAGCGTCTTATATATATTGTTGAGTTTGTCTTCGGTGTAAGATTCTATGAAATTATGCTGAAACTCATAATCTGTCTGTTTTTTGATTTCGTCGGTAAAGGAAAGACCCAATTCCTTGAACTTCTGTTCAATTATAATGTAGTCGATATACTGGCTTTCGGTCTGTTCTATAATATACTGTTTTAATGTTTTGCCGTCATCCGAAATCGCCGTCGAAAGCTTTGAGGTAAGGTCGTCGCTGCCGGTATACATATATACATTTGTGTTCCAGAGATCTCTGTACCAATATGCGTAAAAAGCATAAGGTTTCGCGGAATATTTCTCTCCGTTTGCGGTCATTGCGTAGTCGGAAGAGCCGCAGCCTGCAAGAATTCCTGCGAAAATAATCAGGGCAAGGAGCAGGGAAATGAGTTTAGCATGTCTTTTCATAGTACCACCTGTTGTAAAGTAATGTATTTATTTTAGCATAGAATTGTGGGAATATCAACACGAAATTGAAAATTTATTGCTCTTCTTTGTTTTCTTCGTCATAAAAAACCATAAATTCCGTAAGCGATTTTACGGGAGTTTTGGTTTTCAGAGTAAAGTACGGGTGCTCACCGGGGCTGTATAAAAGTTCTCCGCGTTTTGAAAAATACCCCGACATCTTTGCGATAATTTCGAGCGGCGGCTCTTTTTCAAGGTAAATAAGAAGACAAAGATCTTTTTCAACGACCGAAAGAATTCCGTTTCTTTTCCCGATAGCACGGCATTTTGCGATATCCAAAAGATTTTCGACTTCTTTCGGAGGATCTCCGAAACGGTCTATCATTTCGTCTAAAATATCGCTTCTTTCTTCGTCGGTTTCAGCCGAAGAAATATTTTTGTAAATTTCTATTCTCGAATTGATATCCTTTATATATCCGTCGGGAATATATGCGTTTATATTGAGTTTGACCGAACATTCGGTCTCCTTTTTTATGAGACCGCGTTTTTCCTTTACGGCGGTTCCGAGAAGTTTCATATACATATCGTAGCCGACCGATAAAAGATGTCCGCTCTGTTCTGCCCCGAGAATATTTCCCGCACCTCTTATTTCGAGGTCTCTCATCGCGATTTTAAGCCCCGAACCGAATTCGGTAAACTCCCTTATCGTCATGAGACGTTTATAGGAATCCTCGGTAAGAACTTTGCCTTTGCGATAGAGAAAATATGCGTATGCTCTCCGCGACGATCTTCCGACTCTGCCTCTTATCTGGTGAAGCTGGGCAAGCCCCAGCCTGTCGGCGTCTTCGACGATAAGCGTGTTGCAGTTCGGAACGTCAACGCCCGCTTCTATAATTGTCGTGCAGACAAGGACATCGATTTCTTTATTAAGGAAGTCTTCCCAAACTTCGGAAAGCTCTTCTTTTGTCATCTGACCGTGAGCAACGCCTACGCGGTAACCCGTCATTTCTTTTATTTCGGACGCCGTTCTGAAAATGCTGTCAACGCGGTTGTGAAGATAAAAACACTGTCCTCCGCGTGAAATTTCTTTTCTTATCGCGTCATAAACAAGTCCTTTGTCAAATTCCGCAACATATGTCGTTACCGGAAGTCTGTCGAGCGGCGGCTCGTTTATTACCGAAATATCTCTGATTCCCGAAAGGGACATATTAAGAGTTCTCGGTATCGGGGTTGCGGAAAGCGTAAGAACGTCAACATTTGCACAAAGTTCTTTCAAGTGCTCCTTATGGGAAACTCCGAATCTCTGTTCTTCGTCGACAACAACAAGCCTCAAATCTTTGAATACTACATTCTTTTGCAGCATTTTATGGGTGCCTATCAGTAAATCTATTTTTCCGTTTTTTAATTTTTTCAGGGTGTCCGCCTGCTGCGACGGAGTGCTGAACCTTGAAAGCATGGCAATATTGACGGGGAAATTCCTGAATCTGGAAACTGCCGTCTGATAGTGCTGAAATGCCAAAATCGTTGTGGGGGAGAGAATTGCCGCCTGTTTTCCGTCGGATATGCATTTGAAAACGGCACGCAACGCGACTTCCGTTTTCCCGAAACCCACATCACCGCAGAGAAGTCTGTCCATCGGAACGGGTGACTGCATATCCTTTTTTATCTCGTCGACACAGCGGAGCTGATCTTCGGTTTCTTCGAATTCGAATTCTTCTTCGAAATCTTTTTGCCATTCGGTGTCTTCCGAAAATGCGTAACCTGCGGAATGGAGTCTTTTCCCGTAAAGAGCGATAAGTTCGTCCGCCATATCTTTGACTGCCGCACGGACTCTCGTTTTTGTCTTGTGCCATTCGGCACCGCCCATTTTGTTGAGTTTTACTTTTATTCCGTTGCCGCCGCCGACATATTTCGATATCTTGTCGAGCTGGTCGCAGGGAATATACAAAACATCTCCGCCGGAATAAACGATTTTAATTCTGTCGTCGGTTATTCCGTGATTTTCGATTTTATATACGCCTTCGTAAAGACCTATACCGAAATCCTCGTGGACGACATAGTCTCCCTTTTCGATATCGAAAATATTGTTTATCTTTTCGCCGTATTTATGGCGGCCTTTTCTTTTTTTGCGTTCTTCTTTTGCCGAAAACGGAAGAAGTGCGGTTTTTGCTTCTCTTATAACATATCCGTAAGGAATATTTGCCTTTACCGTTTCGAGTTTTTCGGGATAATCAAGTTCTTTTTTTATCTTTTCGGCAATATCCGCGGAAGATACCGAGATTCTGACGGAATATCCGTCTTCCAAAAAATCGCGTGCGTCGTCGATTAAAATATTCGGATTTTGACTTTCGTAATTTTCTATATTGAAATTTATCAGTGCCGACGCCGTAAAATAAGAAACGGAGCAGGGAAGCGTTTCGAAAATTATCGGGTTTTTTATCTTTGCGAAAATTGCTTCTTTATGCAGAAAGTAGTCGCCTTTCAGAAAAGAAACGCCCTCTTCCGCCATACTTTTTATGTCTTCCGAAATCCTGAATTCAAACGATTCCATTGCTTTTTCGC
>CAKSPP010000077.1 GCA_934481505.1 uncultured Eubacteriales bacterium | reverse complement strand
TAATCCTCGTATCGGTTCTCCGATATATCTGCCATGTTATTTCCGGAGCAACGGTCTGGGCAGGTCTTTCCATTCCGACAAACGCGGCTCTTATCTATTCTCTCGGATACAACGCTACATACATGCTCCCCGAAATGATAGTCCTTATAATAATCGGATACTACCTGAGCAATATGCTTGATCTTTCCGAAAACGGAGATTTCAAACCGAGAAAAGCGGAAGAGCAGAAAGGTCTTGCTTCCCTGCCCTTCAATATTGCAGGCGGTCTTGCAATAACCGCAGGACTTATATATGACACCGTCGCGGTATTTTCTCAGATTCAGAATGCTGAAACCGGAGATTTCGATATAACGCTTCTTGCAAATGTTTCCTGGCTCTACGTCGCAATCGTTTCGGCAGTCGCAGCGGTTGCAGCCGCGATATTCTTTATTATCGGTAAAAAGGTAAAGAATTCAAAATGAAAAAATGTTGTATAGTCGGCGGAGGAGATTTTTCCGCAAACACTTTCGACAAAACGGAATATGACCTAATAATCGCCGCGGACAGCGGCTGCCTGTATCTTGACGGAATAGGGGTCGAAGCCGATATCTATATCGGAGATTTCGATTCTCTCGGGAAAATCCCGGAAAAGAAAGATGTCATAAAATTACCTGTCGAAAAGGATGACACCGATGTTTCCGCAGCCTTGAAATATGCAATAGACAAAGGGTTCGTGAATATTGACATTTTCGGAGGGCTCGGCGGTAAAAGACTTTCTCATACCGTCGCCAATATACAACTTTTGGTTTACGCGAAAAAACACGGCGTTTCGGCTTTACTTTTCGGAAACGGCTGCAAAGTAAGAGTTCTGGAAAACGAAACATTCAGGATAGAAGAAAAAGGAATTTCCGTTTCGGTTTTTGCCCTTGGGAAAAGAGCGAAAGTAAAAGAAACGGGAATGAAATATCCGCTTGACGGCTATCTTGAAGAAGCGTTTCCGCTCGGCGTAAGCAACAGCACGCTGTCTGAAATTGCGGAAATAACCGTAACCGAAGGAATCGCCCTTATAATAGAAGAAAAGGAAGAAGCTTAGCTTCTTCCTTTTCTTTATATTCCGTAAATTTTGTTTTCCGAAAAATCGGGGATAAAACAGTCGTCCGCCGACGAAAATTCCTGAACATATCCGTTTTCAAAGCCGAGACTTTCTGCAAAATCGGTAACGGTCTTAAACTCTTTTCTCCGCAGTCGTCTGTTTATTTCGGGGAAATTTTCGGCATCTCCAGCCGGGATATACTGACACATCAGGCTCAAAGTGATATTTTCCGAAAATCTCTCTTTGAGTGCCGATAAAAGTTTGCGGCTGTCGGAGGTGTTTGCAGGGAGCACAAGATGCCTTACAATAACGCCCTTTTGCATAATTCCGTCGTCCGAATATATATTTTCGGGCTGTTGGAAAAACATCTCTTCAAGAGATTCGGCGTTCACCTTAAAATAATCGGGACACGCCGCATATCTTGCAGATACTTCGGACGAATAAAATTTAGAATCCGCAAGATAGATATCAACAAGCCCCGAAAGTCTTTTCAGGGTTTCTTTCTTTTCATAGCCGCCGCAGTTCCAGACCACGGGAATTCCGAGGTCTTTTTTTACAAGTTCAAGGGCTTCGGCTATTTTATCAGAAAAATGGGTCGGTGTTACAAGATTTATGTTGTGAACGCCAGATTTCGAATAATTGAGCAAAAAATCGGCAAATTCCGGAACTGAAAAATTTTTTCCGCAGTCTTCCCTGCTTATTTTTGCGTTCTGACAGAAAACGCACCGTAAAGAACAGCCTGAAAAGAAGACCGTTCCCGAACCGTTTTTGCCGGAAATACAAGGTTCTTCCCAGAAATGCGGTGAGGCTCTTACGATATGAATATTTTCGGAAGAACGGCATCTGCCGAGCCTTGAAACCCTGTCGACTCCGCATGAAAAAGGACAGACTCTGCAATTACTCATAGAGTTTTTCTATCATTTCCTTTATTGCGTCGTCGTCTTTGCAGAATTCATGCTTGCCGTCAAAAACCGTAATTTTAAGTTTATCGGAGCAGCCGAGTGCTTCAAAATACTTCTTCGTTTGTGCAAGAGCGTCGCCGGTTGTTGCGTAATCAAAAACTTCGTCGTGGTCGCCGACCTGAATATGAAGATATCTCGGTGCTACGAGTGCCGCAATTTCAGCATCGAAAAACTTGCCCGCGGCGTCAAACCAAGTCCAGTCGGGCCAGTTATATTTTATTCTGTCGTTTACAAAAGAACATGAAATGCAGCTTTTTATTCTCTTGTCGCATGCTGCGGTAAACAAAGTATAAAATCCGCCGTAAGAAAGGCCTATCATTCCGATTTTATCGCCGTCGATATACGGTTTTTCGGAAAGAATATCGAGAACTTTCTGCAAAGAATATATTTCAACCGCGGTTATCGAGCTTCCGAGCTGCTTCAAATCTCTGTCAAAATCCCATCTTTCAAAATCGAGCTTATATCTTTCGGGATCCCAAATAAGCATCTGCGGAGCGAAAACATGAACATCGTTTTTGAGAATTCTGCGGGTCATATCGTTGTAGTTTGCGGTGTCTCCGTATATTCCGCTGCAAAATTCGGGCGTTCCGAGACCGCCGTGCTGAGAAATAACAAGAGGTTTTTTATCTATATTGTTAACGTCAAATTCCTTTGAAGTGTCGCCCTTTAAGAAAAGAATTCCGTAAAACGCATAGTTTTCGAAGACATCGGTAAATGTTCTGAAAATAAAAGCGTCGTCGTCTTTTCCGATATATTCGATTCTCATTGAAGGCTTATGGCTGTCTCCCGAAACGAGCGGCCAGCCGAGCATTTTTTTGAATTCGAGTCTTTCGTTTTCGAGGTTGCCGAGATTTTTTGTGAAATTTTCGACTCTCTCTTTATTTTTTTCGGCTTGTTTTCTTTTTATAAGAGCGGTAAGCCCGTCCATATAGTTTTTTCTGTATTCGGAAGCAATATTTTCCGCCTCGGTGTAACGTTCCATTTTATTATGTCCTTTCGCCTGAATATAACTGATTTTATCATAACGGCGGATTGATTGTCAATATATTCCTGTCAAAAAGAATATTTTTTTCAAATATAAAAGTATAATTTGCGTTTTATGCCGAATAATAGTTCTGCAACTGAAAAGTTGTCCGAAATTTTACGCAAAGGAGTGAAATGTAATGGCAAACAATAAGAATCTCGTTCCCGAGGCAAAAGCTGCTCTTTCCAAGTTTAAGATGGAAGCTGCGAACGAAGTCGGCGTTAATCTTAAACAGGGATACAACGGAGACCTCACCTCGAAACAGGCAGGTTCCGTCGGCGGACAGATGGTCAAGAAGATGATCCAGTCCTACGAAAACAACATGAAATAAGACCACAGACAAATACAGGTCATAGGATAAAAGCAGTACGGGTTTTCGTACTGCTTTCATCATTTCAAAATCGACAAATATCGGACATTATAAAAAAAATATTGAAAATAGACCCCGTTTGATATATAATAGGTTGAGAAAAATCAAAAGGAGAAGCGATATGCTCGAACTACAAAATGTTTCGTTTGAAGCCGATACCGATATCGGAAAAAAAGAAATAATAAACGATGTCAGTCTCGTTATAGATGAAAGATTCGTTGCATTCACAGGTCCCAACGGCGGAGGTAAATCCACCCTCGCAAAACTTATTGCAGGAATTTATACCCCGACATCGGGAAAAATCTTTTTTGACGGCGAAGATATAACCGGAATGTCGGTTACAGACCGTGCAAGAAAAGGAATAACATACGCTTTCCAGCAGCCCGTTCGTTTTAAGGGAATAACCGTGAGAGACCTCATAACCCTTGCAAGCGGCAAAAAGCTTTCGGTTTCGGATGTCTGCACTTACCTTTCGGAAGTCGGACTCTGTGCGAAAGAATATGTCGACCGAGAAGTAAACGCAAGCCTTTCGGGCGGAGAATTAAAAAGAATAGAAATTGCGATGGCTGTCGCGAGAGGAACGGAGCTTACCGTTTTCGACGAACCGGAAGCCGGTATTGACCTTTGGAGCTTCAATAACCTTATAAAAGTCTTCGAAAAAATGTATAACGAAAAGGGCGGCTCCATAATAATCATTTCGCATCAGGAAAGAATTCTCAATATTGCCGACAGAATTATCGTTATCTCTGGCGGAAAAGTAGAAGCCGACGGCAAAAAATCCGAAATTCTTCCGGGACTGCTTACAGACGGAATGTGTTCCGTTCTTAAAGGAAAGATGTAGGTGGGAATATGGCACTTGATTTAATTCAAACAGAACTTTTGAAAACGATTGCAGGAATCGAAGGTCCGACAAAAGGAGCTTTCAACATAAGACTCAACGGCGGACTTGAAGCAAGAAATGTCACCGAAAATATAAATATCGTTTCGAAAACGGACAAACCCGGCATTGATATTATCATAAAACCCGGAACAAAAAACGAAAGAGTCGATATCCCCGTTCTTCTCACCCAGACAGGCTTAAACGACCTTGTTTATAACGATTTCTTCGTCGGAGAAAACGCCGATGTTACAATCGTCGCAGGCTGCGGAATCCATAACTGCGGAGACAGACAGGCGGAACACGACGGAATTCACACTTTTCATGTCGCGAAAAACGCAAAAGTAAAATATATCGAAAAGCACTACGGCGAAGGCCCCGGTACGGGAGAAAGAATTCTCAATCCGACAACCGTCGTCAACCTTGAAGAAGGCAGCTATATGGAAATGGAGACCGCCCAGATAAAGGGTGTCGACTCCACTTACAGAAAAACCGAAGCAAAGCTTGCTGCAAAATCGAAACTCATTATTCACGAAAAAATCATGACGCACGGCAAACAGGTCGCCGTTACCGATTTCAAAGTCGACCTTGACGGCGAGGACTGCGGAGCTCATGTCATTTCCCGTTCGGTCGCGACCGAATATTCGCATCAGAAATATATTTCGAGAGTAAACGGAAACAACCGCTGTAACGGGCACACCGAATGTGACGCCATTATAATGGATAAAGCGTCCGTCGAAGCTATCCCCGAAATCGCGGCAAACGACACCGACGCAAGCCTCATTCACGAAGCGGCAATCGGCAAAATCGCAGGCGAACAGCTTATAAAACTGATGACACTCGGGCTTACCGAAAAAGAAGCCGCAGAACAGATAATAAACGGATTTTTGAAATAATAATTATGCACCCTTTTCATTGGGGATGTATAAATATGTTTTAGACAATAATATAATCTGTTAAAGACGCCGGATAATGCAAATAAGCATTATCCGGCGTCTTTTTCCTTTTCTTATAGCATTTTGAAACGGAACAGGGAGTAGAGTAAAGAATACTACATATAACTATTTTGTTTCAAAAAAATTTCTGAAACATTCATATCGCACTTTACCATTTATACCCGCAATTCTTGCACTTATACTGAGATCTTGCGGTATTACTGAAAAGACCGAAGAGCGAGGCCCCTACAACTTTTGAAGCTGTTGAGATTTTCTCGATGTTTGTTGAGCCACAGGTGGGACATTTGGGTTTTGGAGAATTATATATATTAGAATGATAACCTGAATATTTTTCTTTTCCCGCCAATCTTTTCTCGCACTCTTCTTCATCAAATAAGGGGTTTGTTTTCACTTCGGCCAACATAACATCTATAGGAGCAACTCCTAAGAGTCCACTACATCGCGAATAATATATAAAGTGTTGTTGAGGTTTATATGGAGAGACCCAACTTCCACATTCATTACATAAATACTCGACACAGTTAACACCGTCCTTCCCCTCTACAATTCGTATAGAGTCTTTGGTAGGGGCAAGCATTATCTTATCATTTCCGCAAATCGGGCACATACTACGGAGATGAATATCTTGAAGTATTTGATTTTCGTTTAATTGCTCTTTAAGAACTGTTCCACACTCTGGACAGCGTTCTGTAATTTCTGCTACAACCTTTCCACAGTGTGGGCACTGAGGGAGAGGAGAATATATAGGAGCGTTTTTTATTGGACGTCCACAGTTCGGACAAGATTCTGCGGCATCAGAGATGAGTTTTCCACAATCTTCACATTTAATTAAACCCATAATAATTCCTTCTTTCATTTATAATCGTTTTAGCATGTCGAATATATATATAATTTGCCACACTTTTTTATTTACTTTAAAATTAAAATAAGCAAACATACAAAGTCATGATATCGTTTTTATAAATTTCTTCTAATAAAATTTAATATATTTATTATACATATTTTACTTTTATTTGTCAAGAATAACATTTTTTGTAAATTCACAAACTTTAATTTTTGTTCTACTCACATCCATAATAAAAACATAGTTCTTCCAATATAATAACCGCCTATCATATTTACAATATGAGGTTGGGATCCCCCGACCGCATTTTTATGTATGTGTTATTTAAGTAAGTATCAAATCAGTATTTACTATTTCTGTGGTTATGCTACGGATGTTATTCATACAACTAACCCATTCCATTTGATTATCCGATTTAAGTTTTCAGTTACGCCTTCACGCTCTGCCATCCGTTTAATAAGTCGAGAAAACATCTCTCCTGCCTGCTTGCCAATGTCTGCGAGGTATCCGTTCAAATTGCCACTTGTTAGCAG
>CAKSPP010000076.1 GCA_934481505.1 uncultured Eubacteriales bacterium | reverse complement strand
CGATAATGGCGGACGGCATTAAAGACGAAATCGCAGTCAAAGAAAAGGAAAGACTTCAGGCAGAGCTTGAAATTTCCCACGCAAAAGAGTTTTACGACGGAGTAAAAACCCAGCTTTCCGCCCTCGAAACCGAAGAAAAAGAAGCGGAAAAGAGAATTCTTTCGCAAAAGGAAAAGAGCGACAGAATTTCCGAAGAAAGCAAGAAATTCGAAACCGAGCTTTCCAAAATCCGCGACGATATTTCCGAAGCGGAAAAAGCAAGCGAGCTGCTTAAAACAAAGCAGGATGCCGTAAGGGAAAAACTCAACGCGAAAAATATCGAAATCGTAACCGCACGCAACGATGCGGAAACGATAAAAACGGGAATCGAAAGATTTTCAACCGAACGCCTTTCGGGCGTCGAAAAGAAAAAGGCTTTCGAAGAAGAACTGAAAGCCGAAGAAATGAAAGCCGAAGAATTCGGAAGAAGAATTTCGGAGGCGGAAACCGCGATTGCCGAAACCGAAAAGGAAAAGACCGAAAAATCGGCTTTTATGCAGCAGGCAGTTTCGCAGAGAACCGAAAAGGAAGCGGAAATCGCAAGGCTGCGAGATTCGGACAGAGAAATCTACGCTTTGCGTGAGGGACTTGTCCGCGAAATAGAAAAGACCGAATCGGAAAAAGTCACTGTTGCGGAAAAGCTCGGAAATATGCAGAACCACCTCTGGGACGAATATGAGATAACCCCGACCGAGGCAAGAGAGAATTTTGAAAAGCCCGAAAATCCGAAAGAGGCAGAGGCGGAAGCTTTCGACTTAAAGAACAAGATAAGGGCACTCGGCTCGGTAAATGTCGAATCGATAGAGGAATATTCTTCGGTAAAAGAGCGTTTTGACGCAATGAACGCACAGGTAACCGACCTTACCGACGCGAAAGCCAAGCTCGAAAAGATAATCGAGGGCTTGATGCGTGATATGGAAAAACTTTTCGAAACGCAGTTTGAGATAATAAACACCGAATTCGAAAGAGTTTTCAAGCAGTTATTCAACGGCGGAGAAGCAAAACTCACGCTTGTCGACGGAGAAAACATGCTCGATTCGGGTATTGATATCTACGCCGCTCCTCCCGGAAAAGTCATAAAGAATATGACCGCTCTTTCCGGCGGAGAACAGTCGCTTACCGCAATAGCACTTTATTTTGCAATACTCAAAATTCACCCCGCCCCGTTCTGTCTTTTAGATGAAATCGAGGCAGCACTCGACGATGTAAACGTTTCGCGTTTCGCGGAATATTTAACGACCCTTTCGAACCGCACCCAGCTTATCGCCATAACCCACCGCCGCGGCACAATGGAAATCGCAGACAGGCTTTACGGCGTTACGATGCGTGAAAAGGGCGTTTCGAGAGTTCTGACGATAAACGTGGACGAGATTGAAAAAAATCTTTGATAAAGGATAAAAAATGGGATTTTTCGAAAAAATAAAACAAGGCTTAAAAAAGACAAAGGAATCGTTTTCCGAAGGAATGAACGGCATTTTCGCGAATTTCAGAAAGGTCGACGAAGACCTCCTGGAAGAACTCGAAGAAATTCTTATAATGTCGGACGTCTCCTTTGAAACGGCGGAGGAAATCATTTCTACTCTCCGCGACAGAGCAAAAAAAGAAAAGATAGAGTCAGCCGACGACTTAAAGGCTGCCCTCTGCGAAATTTTAACAGACAAAATGAGCGGAGACAACGCCCTTAAAATTTCGACAAAACCGTCGGTCGTTCTGGTCGTCGGAGTAAACGGCGTCGGAAAAACGACGACGATAGGAAAACTTGCCGCCCGTCTTAAAGAAGAGGGCAAAGAAGTTCTTATCGCGGCAGCCGACACTTTCCGTGCCGCAGCAATCGAACAGATTCAGATATGGGCTGACAGGAGCGGCGTCGATATAGTAAAACATCAGGACGGTTCCGACCCCGCCGCAGTCGTTTTCGACGCGATAAAAGCAGGCATTGCAAGAAATAAAGACGTCATAATCTGCGACACCGCAGGACGTCTCCACAACAAAAAGCATCTTATGGAGGAACTCTCGAAAATCCTGAGAGTTATCGACAGAGAGCTTCCCGACGCGGACAAAGAAATTCTGCTCGTTCTCGACGCGACGACGGGTCAGAACGCGATTTCGCAGGCAAAAGACTTCAAAGAAGCCGCAAATGTAACGGGAGTTGTCTTGACAAAGCTCGACGGCACCGCAAAAGGCGGAGTTACCGTTTCGGTAAAAGACATAACAGGCGTTCCCGTAAAATATATCGGAGTCGGCGAACAAATGGACGATTTGCAGCCGTTCGACGCCGAAGCTTTCGCAAAAGAGCTGTTGGAGATATAATATGGAACTTCTGATAGCCTCAAACAATCCAAACAAAATAAGGGAACTCAAAGAAATTCTCGGCGACCGTTTCGAAACGTTTTCATTAAAGGAAAAAGGAATAATTTCCGACCCCGAAGAAACGGGAGAAACTTTTGAAGAGAATTCCGAAATAAAGGCTCGGTTTGCCCTTGAAAAATCGGGGATTGCCACCCTTGCCGACGACAGCGGACTTGCGGTTGAAGCCTTGAACGGCGAACCCGGCGTTTTTTCGGCGAGATATTCGGGAGAAGGTGCGACCACAGAAAAAAACAACGCCCTGCTCCTTAAAAATATGGAAAACATAACCGACAGACGGGCAAAATTCGTCTGCGTTATAACTCTTCTTTTCCCCGACGGCAGAAAAATTCAGGCAAAGGGAGAATGTCACGGAGAAATTCTTTTGTCTCCGAGAGGAACGAACGGTTTCGGATACGACCCGCTTTTCTATGTTCCCGAATATAAAAAGACTTTCGCCGAGCTTACGGCGGAAGAAAAAAACGCGATAAGTCACAGAGCGGTCGCTCTGCGTGCATTTGAAGAAAGGTTGAAAAACATTGATAACGACTAAACAGAGAGCCTACCTCAGAGGTCTTGCGAACAGCACCGAGGTCGTTTTGCAGATAGGCAAAGGCGGAATAACCGACCAGACGATAAAACAGTTAAACGACGTTCTCGAAGCAAGGGAACTCGTAAAGGTTCAGTGCCTTGAAACTTCCTTTATTTCTCCGAGAGAAGCGGCTCAGCAGACAGCCGAAATCTGCAAGGCGGATATCGTTCAGGTCATCGGCACGAAATATATTTTATACCGCCCCAGCAAAAAAGACCCGAAAATCGTTCTTAAAAAATGAAAATCGGAATTTTCGGAGGGAGTTTTAATCCCTTTCACACAGGACACCGCCGAGCCCTCGAAAGCTTCATAAAAGAATGTCGGCTCGACCGCGTTTTCGTCATTCCGACTTCCGTACCGCCGCATAAAATCGCGGAAAAGACGGTTTCGGACGGCGTAAGGCTCGAAATTGCAAAACTTTCGACTTCCGACCTAAATAATGTCGAAGTTTCGGATTTCGAAATTCTCCGCGGCGGAAAAAGCTACACCTATATAACGCTCGAAGCGTTCCGCGAAAAATATAAAAACGACGGGCTTTATTTATATGTAGGCTCGGATATGCTTTTAACGCTCGACGAATGGAGAGAACCCGAAAGAATTTTTGCCGCGGCGACAGTCGCCGCATTTTCACGGACGGGCGACGACCTTGAAAAGCTTGAAGAAAAGAAAATTTTTCTCGAAAAGAAATTCGGAGCGAAAATAATTCTCGGAAGAGAAACGCCGACGGTGGTTTCGTCAACGGAGATAAGGCAAAAAGCAAGAAACGGCGAAGATATTTCTTCCCTTGTAGTCCCGGCGGCGGAAGAGCGGATAAAAAAAGCCTACGGACTTCCGACAAACGAAGAAATTATCGGCAAAATAAAGCCGATACTCAAAGAATCGCGTTTTCGCCATTCTCTCGGCGTCGCAAAAGAAATAACCGAGCTTGCCGCCCTTTACGGCTGCGATGTTCGCCGTGCCGAGGTTGCGGGACTTTTACACGACGCGACAAAAAACTTCCCCGACGAATGGCACCTTTCCTATATGAAAGAAAACGGGTTTGAGCCTGACGAAGAGTTTCTTTTATCTCCCCAGCTTTTCCATGCTGTAACGGGAAGTTTTTACGCAAGAAACGAATTCGGGATAGAAGACGAGGGAATAATCTCGGCGATAAGATATCACACCACCGCAAAGCCCGATATGACCTTGCTTGAAACGCTTTTGTATGTTTCGGATTTCACCGAACCGACAAGGGCATACGACGATGTCGATTATTACCGAAAGCTTGCAAGAAAGAATATATACGAAGCCGCCGCACGCGGACTTATATGGAATATCGAAAACTTAAAAAAACGCGGAAGTCCGGTTTATTTTCTTACCGTCGACGCCGCGGAGTTCTATAAATCAAAGGAGAATATCGAATGAACACCGAAAAAGTAAAAACAGCGGTCAGGGCTCTTTCTTCAAAAAAGGGCATAGACATAAAAGTGCTTAAAGTTCACGACTTGACGGTGCTTGCGGACTATTTTGTAATCTGCACCGGAAACAGCAGCACACATATAAAATCGCTTGCGGACGAATGTGAATATCAGCTTGAAGAAAGCGGAGAAAAAATGCTTCACCGCGAGGGAAAAGGTTCGGGAAGCTGGGTTCTTCTCGACTTTGCGGATATTATCGTCCACATTTACAGCAAGCATGCAAGAGAATTTTACAACCTCGAACGCTTTTGGAGCGACGCCGAGGAAATAGATATAAAAGAATTTACGGGAGAGGATAAATAATGGCTTACGACCACAAGACTATTGAAAAAAAATGGCAGGACAGATGGGAAAAAGAAGGCTGTTTCCATGCCTCCGACGACCACTCCAAACCGAAGTACTACGCTCTTATCGAGTTTCCGTATCCGTCGGGACAGGGACTTCACGTCGGACATCCCCGTCCTTACACCGCACTTGACATTGTTGCCCGCAAAAGAAGAATGCAGGGCTATAACGTCCTTTATCCTATCGGCTGGGACGCTTTCGGTCTTCCCACCGAAAACTACGCGATAAAAAACAACATTCACCCCGCAATCGTCACCGCAAACAATATCGAACGCTTCAAAAAGCAAATAAAATCGCTCGGACTTTCCTTTGACTGGTCGAGAGAAATAAACACCACCGATCCTTCCTATTATAAATGGACGCAGTGGATATTCCTCAAACTTCTCGAAAACGACCTCGCTTATAAGAGCGAAATGGCTGTCAACTGGTGCACCTCCTGCAAATGCGTTCTTGCAAACGAAGAAGTTGTAAACGGCGTCTGCGAACGCTGCGGAAGCCCCGTTATAAGAAAGAACAAAACACAGTGGATTCTCCGTATAACCAAATACGCAGAAAGACTTATAAAAGACCTCGACCTTGTAGACTACATTCCGAGAGTCAAAACTCAGCAGAAAAACTGGATAGGCCGTTCGACGGGTGCGGAAGTCGATTTTGCGACTACCGCAGGCGAAAAACTCACCGTTTACACCACCCGTCCCGACACCCTTTTCGGAGCGACCTATATGGTTATTTCCCCCGAGCATCATTATGTCGACGCTTGGAAAGACAAGATTGAAAACTTCGACGAGCTTATGGCTTACAGAGAAGCCGCCGCGAAAAAGAGCGACTTCGAAAGAACCGAGCTTGCAAAAGAAAAGACCGGTGTTGAAATAAAAGGCGTAAAAGCAATAAACCCCGTTTCGGGAAAAGAAATCCCCATCTTTATTTCCGACTACGTTCTTATGACCTACGGAACTGGTGCCATCATGGCGGTTCCTGCTCACGACGAAAGAGACTGGGAATTCGCGAAAGTATTCGGCCTTCCGATGGTTGAAGTCGTCGCAGGCGGAGATATCGAAAAAGCGGCGTTTACCGACATTGCGACAGGCACGCTTGTAAATTCCGACTTCCTCAACGGTCTTACCGTAGAAGAAGCAAAGAAAAAGATAATTTCCTACCTTACCGAAAAAGGTATCGGCCACGAAAAAGTAAACTACAAGCTCCGCGACTGGGTATTTTCCCGTCAGAGATATTGGGGCGAGCCTATCCCCGTCGTTCATTGCGAAAAATGCG
This sequence comes from uncultured Eubacteriales bacterium, assembly GCA_934481505.1. Classification (GTDB taxonomy): domain Bacteria; phylum Bacillota; class Clostridia; order Oscillospirales; family UBA644; genus Geddesella. The sequence goes on along the minus strand of CAKSPP010000076.1, from coordinate 665 downwards.
GAATAGTCCCCCTCCCCGAAAGCGAACTGCCTCTGCTGCTGCCGGAAGTCGAAAGCTATCAGCCGACCGACACCGGGGAGTCTCCCCTCTCAAAGATGACCGACTGGGTAAACACGACCTGTCCGAAATGCGGCGGAAAAGCAAAGAGAGAAACCGACACCATGCCTCAGTGGGCAGGATCTTCCTGGTATTTCTTACGTTATATGGACCCCCACAACGACAAGGAACTTGCTTCCAAAGAAGCCCTCGAATACTGGTCTCCCGTTGACTGGTACAACGGCGGTATGGAACATACGACCCTGCACCTGCTTTACTCCCGTTTCTGGCATAAATTCCTTTACGATATAGGCGTTGTTCCCACGCCCGAACCTTACGCAAAGAGAACTTCCCACGGTATGATCCTCGGCGAAAACGGCGAAAAGATGAGCAAGTCGAGAGGAAATGTAGTCAACCCCGACGACGTCGTAAACGAATACGGTGCCGACACTCTCCGTCTTTACGAAATGTTTATAGGAGACTTTGAAAAATCGGCTCCGTGGTCAACTTCGAGCATGAAGGGCTGCCGCCGTTTCCTCGAAAGAGTCGACGGTATCTATTCTCTCATGACCGACGGCGACGACTTCTCCCCCGCCCTTGAAAAATCGTTCCACAAAACGATAAAGAAA
>CAKSPP010000075.1 GCA_934481505.1 uncultured Eubacteriales bacterium | reverse complement strand
GCAACATATTTTTCAAAAACTATTGCAAACGGCGATAAAATATGTTAATATAGAATATATCGGTATATAAGGAGGAATATTCAATGCCCGCCGCCTTTACTGACGAAGAAATGAAAATACTTGTTCTGTTCGCCCTAAACAGTGCGGGAGGTTTTTCCGAAACGGAAACTCTCTGCAACATCGTTGCCGCGGCAGACGCGAATTATATCGACACGAAAACGGCAATCGCAAGTCTCGTTTCTCTCGGGCTTGTGACCGACTATAACGACGAAGGCGAAAAATTCACCGTAATAAACGACGACGGAAGAAAAGTCGTCACCGAGCTTAAAACAAAAATTCCCATAACGGTGAGAGAAAAAGTCGCCGCGGAAGCCGCCGTGACGGTCGCCAAAATAAGGAAAGGCATCTGCGTTACCGCCGATGTTTCCGAACCCGGTCAGAACGGTTTCTGCACCGTGACTCTCGACCTTCTCGACGACGACGGAGAAAGACTTATGAAAATCGAGCTTTTGGCTCCGACCCCGATGCAGGGAGACATGATGGCGAAGAAATTCAAGGAAAATCCGAGCGTCATTTACGAAAACATAATTTCCGCACTTACCCAAAACGAAAGGAAAATATAAATGCCGAACGATTCACTTTTCAGAAAAACGCCGTTCAACGGATATAACCGCGACGATGTAACCGAATATATTATCGAGCAGGACGAAAAAATCGCCGACTTAAAACACGCTCTCGACAGAAAAAGAAACGAATGTGAAGAGCTTAAAAAGCAGGCGGAAGACGCGAAAGCCGCAGAAAACAAAGACAGGCTTCAACAGGAAATCGACAACCGCGACGGGATTATAACGGTTCTCGACGACATGAGCCAGAACGAAATAAAAAGCCGTGACGAAAAAATAAAAGAGCTTGAAGAAAAGCTTTCCGCAAAAAAAGAAAACGAAGAAGACTTGTTCGCGTCTCAAAAGGAAAACGAAGCAAAACTCTTCACAATTCAAAAAGAACTTGACGAACTCCGAGCTCTTCTCACCGAAAAAGACGCCGAAATCGAAAAATTAAAGGGCGAAAACGAAAAGGCGAAAAACGAAAGCGAAGAAATTCTCAAAGCGGCAAAAATAAAGAGCGACTATATGGTCAAAAATGCCGAATTTTTCGCGTTTTCAACAAGAGAAAAACTCCTTTCGGCAAAAAAGACGATAGACGCCGCACTTTCCGACATTGATAAATCAATCTCAACCACAAAAGAAGAAACCGAGGAATAAAAATGAAGAAAAAAAGAATAGCTGCGGCAATACTCTGCGTAATTCTGGCGGCAGCTCTGCTAATCTCGCTTGTCGCGTCGATAATTTATACCGTAACAATATAACAAAAACGCTCTCCCCTATTGGCTGAGGGCTGACAAGGAAGCATTGGTTTCTCACAGTAAAATTCCCCGTATCTTTGTCCAAAGCCTCGCAAGGCGACAGCCTTGCTGCATTTTGAACTTCGATACAAGAAATTTTCCCATGCTACGAAACTGCGTAGCACTTCAAAACAAGATTTTCGAGTGCAAGAAAAGGAAAAAACACCGGATAATGCTGTCGCATATCCGGTGTTTTTAACGAATTATTGTGCCGAAAGGCGAAGTTTTGAAGCAATACTTCCTTATCAGCCCTCAGCCTTAGAGAAGAGCGTTTCTTTTTTTAGTTTTAATTAGGCAGCTATTTCGAAAATGTTGAGAAGAAATACTACAACCATAAAGATTATGGAAATAATAACAGTAAGTCTTTTCATTATTTCTTCACGGGTTGCTCTCTTGTTCTTTGAATAGAAGTTTGAGCTTCCGCCGGTTATTGCACCGGACATCGAAGCGTCTCTGCCTGCCTGGAAGAGTATTATAAGAACCAAAGCAACGGAACATACCAGAAGTATTATGGAAAATACTATAGAAACCGCACTCATTTTTGTCCCTCCGTATCAAATTTTGTATTCCGAAGATATCGGATAAAAGCATAAACATTCGTTACACTTTGACAGTATACCATTTTTTTTGCGTTTTGGCAATACCCGAAAGGGTATATTTCAAAATTTCGTCACATTCAGTCTTCGTGACACAGGGTAATTTCGACGATTTCGGGAGGGATAAGCCTCCACGGAATCCGCTTGAAATTGCCTATTCCGCGGCCGACAACGAGCGTACCGCCGTTTCTTTCATAGGTATTTTTATAATATTTCGGCAAAAGATATTGTCGTTGAAGTCTCGCAAAAAGCGGTTTTCCGTCGGCGGGGGCAAACACCGCACCGACAAACGGCAGTTCGATAACTCCGCCGTGGATATGACCCGAGATCATAAGATCCGGCGGGTTTTCGAAATCGTCGAAGACAAACGGCGAATGATATAAAAAGACCGAAAAACGGTTCTTGTCGAAATCGAACATATCTTTTTTATATTCGAAATATCCGCAGCCGTAAAGGTCGATTTTCTCGTTTCCGATACAAAGAGCGGTTTTGCCGTGCAGATTTTCGACTCTCTTTTCAAGCTCCGCAACGTAGTTTTTGTAATCGGGATATTTTCGCAGTCTCGCGTCGTGATTTCCGTCGACATAACAGAGCGGAGCTATTTTTTTTAAGTCGTCAAGCAGCGAAAAGAACTTTTCGTCTTTTTCTCTTATTTCGTGCATGTCTCCGCCGAGAAAAATCCAGTCGGGCTTTGTTTCCGCGGTCTTTTCAAGCAGTTTTTTCTTTGAAAATCCGGAGAGTTTCGCGTCGTGCAGGTCGGAAAGCAAGACAATTTTTCTGCCGTTGAATTCTTTCGGAATTTTCGGGCTTGAAATCGGTATTTTTTTGATTTTAACGGTATATGTGGCAACCGTGATATATAAAGCAAGAATTGCCGCGATTATCAGAACAACGGTAAGAAATATCTCCATACGTTTCTCCTTTTATCGTATTGTACCACTATTTTATGGCAGAAAATCAAAATAATTTCGCCTATTGGCAAAAACTGTCTTTACAAGGCGATTAAAATAGTGTATAATCAGTATATATTATATAAAGGACTTTTACAATGATTTTCGAAGATATAGTTTCGGGTTCGGTGAGGTTTGACCTTTCGACCGTTCTCACCGTATTATTTATAATTGCCGTAGGACTGCTTGCATGTCTTCTTTCTGCGGCGATACGGAAACTTTTTATGAAAGGCGAACTGTCTTTTCCGAAAACCGCATTTTCTCTTTACTCGCTCTTTTCGGTAATTTCGCTTATCGTTTTCGGAGCAATGCCGATAACCGCAGGCGGCAGCGAAAGAAAAAAGAAAGCAAAGACGGCGTTCACCCTTTTGCTTGCGTTTGCCGCGGTCGGCTCGCTTTTCGTCGCAATTCTCTTTCCTTTAACAAACCTGCGTATTTTTCTCACAGCGGGAGCTTTGTTTGTCGGAACGGCGACAGTAAACCTTTTGCCTCTGCCGGGATTTCTGCTTTACGATATACTCTGCGGAAGTTTCCCCGAAAAGCTTTCCGAAAAACTTGAAAAAGCGGAAAAGTTTTCGCCCGTATTTATAATTTTCGGACTTTTGTTATTTGCAAGAAGCGGAATAATTTCCGCCGTCATAACTCTTCTTCTGTAAAGGAAAACATTATGGTACTTCAGATACTTCTCGATTCGAGCCTTGATATAAAAACCAAAATTCTGCAGCTTATTTTCTGTTGCCTAGCTCTTGTTCTGGCTCTTTCCATTCATGAAAGCTTTCACGGGCTCGCGGCTCTCTGGATGGGAGACGACACCGCAAAAAGGCAGGGCAGAATAACGCTCAACCCGTTCAAACATATGGACCCCGTCGGAACCGTGCTTTTGCTTCTTGTCGGCTTCGGCTGGGCAAGCCCCGTTCAGATCTACCCCGCAAATTTCAGAAACAGAAAAGCGGGAACGATAGTGACCGCCCTTGCGGGACCTTTGTCGAATTTGCTTTTTGCGTTTTTAGGAACATTTCTTTTCTGGCTGACTTACGGATTTGCACAAACTTCTCAAAATCTCGTGTTATCATCAATTTCTGAGTTTTTCTCTATTTTTGCGGGTTATAATATTGGGCTTGCGGTCTTTAACCTTATCCCCATTCCTCCGCTCGACGGCTCCCGCGTCCTTGCGGAACTCCTTCCTCCGTCGGCAAGACTTAAATATTACGAACTCGAAAGATATTCCCAGATTATTTTCATTGCCCTTCTTGTTATTTTGAGATTTTTTGATTTCCTTTCGGTTATTGAATTGGGGATATTCAATCTGTTCAGTATTGCAACTTTGTCGATACTCGGGCTTTTCTTTTAGAGGTATGGCATGGCAATACAATTCAAACTTGAAGTTTTCGAAGGGCCTCTCGACTTACTTCTTTCCCTTATCGAAAAAAACAAAATAGATATTTATGACATTGAAATACATCTGCTGACCGACCAGTATATGGAGTATATCAGGGAGGCTCAGGCACAGAATATGGAGCTTACCGCGAACTTCATCGAAATGGCGTCAAGGCTGATGTATATAAAATCCTGTTCGCTGCTGCCGCGTGAAGAAGACGAAGAAGACCCGAAAGCGATGCTTGAAGAAATGCTTCAACAGTATGTCAAGTATAAGCAGACGGCGGCTTTCTTAAAAAACAGATATATCGGAAACAAGCTGTTTTTCAGAGAAACTCCCCCCGTCGGACTGCCCGCAGCGTTTGATAAAGACCTGCTGCCGGAGGTTTCCGACTTACAGGCGGCTTATGTTGCGGCAATCGAGCGAAACGAAAGAAAACAGCCCATTCCCGTTTCGGCATTCAAGAAACTTGTCGGAACGAAAGTCATTTCGGTAACGAGCCGCATAGTTTTTATCTTAAAAAAGATATTCCGCAGCGGAAAAATAAAATTCACGGGACTTTTTTCCGCAGAAAAGAGCCGCAGCGAGATAGTCGCAACATTTCTTGCGGTGCTTGAACTTATGCACACGGGAAGAATCGACGTAACAAACGAAGACGTCAAGGATTCCGAAATAATTCTCAACAGAAAGAGGCCGTAAATGGACCTGTCAAACTACAACCTCGTTCCGGTTATCGAAGCCATTTTATTCGCTTCACCGGAAGCCGTTACAATAGAAAAACTCTGCGTTTTTTCCGAAAGCAAGAAAAGCGAAGTTCTCGACGCTCTCGACCTTTTACGCGAAAAATACGATGCGGCGGATTCGGGGCTTACGCTCCAAAGAAAAGCCGACACCGTAACCATTTCGACGAAAGAAAGCCTCGGAGAAATCGTTTCAAACTTCATGCAGAGCCGAAAAAGCCCGTATCTTTCGAACGCGGCTCTTGAAGTGCTTGCGATAACCGCCTATAATCAGCCGGTAACGAAAACATATATTTCGCAGATAAGAGGCGTTCCGTCGGGAGAGCTTGTCGAAAACCTCGTCGAAAAGAAACTCATGCGTGAAAGAGGGAAACTCGACCTGCCGGGAAGACCGATGTCCTATTCGGTAACCGAAAAGTTCTTAACCATATTCAATATAGACAAGGTTGAGGATATCCCCTATCCCGAAGGGCTTAAAAGAAGAGGAGACCCCGACGAAAGACAACAGACCATTGAAGACGCCGCGGAACAGGCGTCGGAGGAAACAACGTGACTGTCCTTGCCGTCATAGGCTTGGTTTTCCTTTGGATTTTTATAGTTCTTCTCGCCCTTATCGCCCTGCTCTTTCTTCTTTCGCTACCGAAAGCAAAGGTCAGACTTTCTTATGACGGAAAAATTTCGATAGGAATAAAATACCTGTTTATATCCAAAACTCTTACCGACGGCGAAAAAAAGGAAAAACCCGAAAAGGCGGAAGAAAAGGCAAAACCGAAAGAAAAAAAGCCTATGCCGAGATTTTTGCAAAATATCAAAATTTCCGATTGGCTCGCCCTCGTAAAAATTCTTTTTACCGATTTCATTTTCAAAATCAAGATAGAAAAATTCGATTTTGACGCAAAGATAGCGACCGACAATGCCGCCGACACAGCTCTTTTATACGGAAGAATTTCCGCGGCGACATATCCGATAGTTTCGTTTCTTGCGGCAAAAGATGTCATAAAAAAAGCGAACGTCAACATTTATTCCGACTTTCTTTCCGAAAAATCGGAATTCAGAGGAGAGGCAGTTGCCTCGATTCGCCTTATAACCCTTATTTATACAGCTGTCAAAGCGGGCATTTATCTTTTGACAAGAGACAGCCTGCCTGAAAATACAAGTAAACAAAATAACTGAGAGGTGTAAAATATGTCTGAAAACACTCATCCCATACAGGGCGTTATGGAAACCGCCATGCATAATCTCAAAGAAATGGTCGACGTAAACACTATTGTCGGCGACCCGATAACCACCCCCGACGGAACGACCGTTATCCCCGTTTCGAAAGTCAACTTCGGCTTTACTTCGGGCGGTTCGGACTTCACGACAAAAGCTCATCAGTCCCCCAACAAACCCGAAAATCTTTGTTTCGGCGGCGGTTCGGGAGCTGCGGTAACGATTCACCCGATAGCTTTTCTCGTAATTTCTCCCGAAAGAGGAATTTCACTTCTGCCCGTCGATCAGAGTTCGATGTCGGCTGTCGATAAAATAGTCGATTCGATGCCCGACCTTATCGAAAGAGTAAAAGACCTTTTTCCGAAAAAGAAAAAGGTTGAAGAACCGACAGAAGAATAATCAAGATTACAAAATCCCGAACGTCGGCTGAGGGCTGATAAGGAAGTATTGGTTTCTCACAGTAAAATTCCC
>CAKSPP010000074.1 GCA_934481505.1 uncultured Eubacteriales bacterium | reverse complement strand
CATCCGGCAATATTCGGTAGGAACCGCCTTTTTAAGACGCTCTTTATCGCTTATGAGTTTTTTCGGATCGGGTCTTTTTCTTTTCGGCATAATCCACTCCTTTCGTTTTCGCTGCGTAATTTTATCACACTCCGTATATCTTTTAACCGCATATTTTAATACTTTTGTCAAATTTTAGCCCGATTAGCGGAAAGTGAATGACTGTATACCTCTATATGATTTGAAACATATTTTTCTTAAATTTATATTTTTAATGTTTATTTCAATATTTTTTTGATGTATTTTAAGTTATAGTTAAATTTGTTGAAAACTTTTCCTTTCGGATTATGATATAAAAATGAAATTTACGGCAAGACTTCGGTTTCGGGCGTAAAATGCTTGACTTTGTCGATTTTTGAATGTATAATCTGTTATATATAAGAATTATAATATATAAAGCGATTTTCTCCTGAGAATTTTCTCGGAAAGGATTAGATAAAATGAAAAAAATTACAGCACTGCTAATCTCCGCAATTATGATTTTTTCTCTTTTTACACTCCCTGCGAGTGCGGCGACGACCGAACCTAAAATTTCGGCATCGGCATATATAGTCTACAACGCCGACAACGGACAGGTTCTCTACGCGAAAAACGCGGAAAAGGAAGTCGACCCCTCCGGTCTTTCGGCTCTTGCGGTAGCGTACCTTTATATAACAAAAACACAGGACCTGGATAAAGAAGTCGCGATAAACTTCAACGCGTCAGACGCGGATATCCCCGGTTCGACGTCTTCCATGCTCGGTTTAAGAAAAGGGAACAGCGTAAAAGCGTCCGACATTCTTGCCGCGGTCTTTGCTTCCGCCTATCCCGACGCCGTCAGGGCTCTTGCCGAAGATATGTCTGGCAGCGAATATAAAACGGCGGTTCCCGAAGAACTCAACGCTCTTTTCGAAAGTCTCGGTTTTACACACACTCATTTTTCGAACATTTACGGCGATTACGATTACGAGCATTACATTTCGGTTGACGAATATTGCAAATTCATAAATGAAGCACTTAAAAACGAAACTTTCAAAAAATATTTCACCGAAGAAACTTCCGAAATCACGATAAGCGGAAAAACCAAAGCTTTGAGCAATTCCTTTAAGCAGAGAGACGGCGACCAGTTCAAATATGCAAACGCCATAGGCGGACTTGATGTCAAATATCTCTCCTCTTCCGCAAGATCTCTTATTTCGGTTGCCGAAAAAGACGGCATACGCCTTATCTCGATAATCATAAACTCGGCAAGCGAAGAGGAAATTTATGACGATACCGAATCGCTTTTCGAATATGCGTTCAATGAATTTTCTTTCGTTTCGCTTTCTCCCGCGTCGATTCCGACAAAGCAGATAGAAACCGAAGAGGGCAAAAAATTCGCGAAGATATTCTATGACAAAACCCTTGACCTTTATTTGCAGAACGACGTCGGAACCGACAATCTTCTTTACCATATAGATATCCCCGACGATTTCGGCGAAGCAAACCCCACTGCAACCCTCGAAATAACGCAGGATTCCGATCTTCAATATTCAGTTGTCGGAAGATATCCGATGACCGTCAAATTCGAAACATACAATTCCATAGTCCCCTCTCAGGATAACACCGAGAAAAAGGGGATTTCCGCAATAGACATAATCATTATTGTCGTTATCGTTTTGCTCGCAGCCGCGGCAGGCGTTATCGCATGGTTTATGTTCAGTAAAAAAAAACGGGAATTACGGAAAGCAAGATTCCGCAAAATGGAAAAACTCCAGGACAGGAGTCTGAATCCGAGCGATATTAAAGCCCGCGAAGAAAAAGAAAACCTAAAATTGGGTCTTTCCTCGGTTGCGTCGGAAGTCGAAAACTTCGGCATAAACGAAGACTATATAGAGCCTCCCGTCGTCGTAAAAACCGAAAGACGAGGCACGAGAGAAGCTATTGAAGCGGCTAAAAAGGCGGCGGAAGAAAAAAGAGCCGAAGAAATGAAAGCTGAAATGAGAGACGCTTTTGATTTCGGCGAAGACGCTCCGAAAACGCACCCGACCTACAAAAGAACGGTAGTTACCGACAGCCGCGGAAACGAAATTTCAAAAGAAGAGCTCAACGAAAATTTCAGAAAGAGAACCGAAGAAAGTCGCAGAAACAAAGAAACTTTCTCCGTTACAATCAAAAACGAACGCGGCGAAGTTCTCGACAAAGAAACCGCAAGAAGCCTCAACGTTCACGAGAAAAAGGAAGAGGCAAAACCGAGAACGGGAACGGCAAACTCCATTTACGAAGCAAAAAGAAAAAATGAGGAAGACAGGCTTTCGGACAGCAACATAAAACAGACAACCGCAAGAACCGTCGTAAAATCCGCCGACGGAAAAGTTATGGATAAAGCGTCGGTTTCGGAACTCAACGAAAAAGACCGTCAGGCAAAAGAAACGGTCGCAAGAACAACTCTTCACAAATCGGAAAAGAGAAAAGCAAGACCCGGCGAACTCGTAATAAAAGAAATTAAAAATCCCGACGGAACGGTAACCAAAAAGCTCGTTCCCGACGGGGATGAATAAACAGAGGTAACAGATGAGCGAAAAAATCAGAGACGAACATACCGACCTTTTCGTCGACGCCCTCCTGTCGGTAAAGACTCCCGAAGAAATGTATTCGTTTCTCGAAGATATCTGCACTATACAGGAATTAAAATCAATGGCACAGCGGCTTACGGTCGCGGTTCTCCTGAAAAAAGACACGCCCTATAACGATATCGTAGACAAAACAGGCGTTTCGACCGCCACCATTTCAAGGGTCAACCGCTGCCTGCAATACGGTGCGGACGGATATACGAAAGTCCTTGAAAACCTTGAAAAAAGCGGAAAACTGCAATGAAAACATACGATAATATCGCCGAATTTTACGATGCTTTCACCGAAGCTTTCGACTACGGCGACTACCTTGAAAAGTGCCTTTCCGCCGTAAAAGCAAAGCCGAAAGGCAATCTTGCCCTCGACTGCGGCTGCGGAACGGGAAACCTGCTTTCGCTGCTCTCGGAAAATTTCGACTGCACGGGACTTGACGAATCGGAAGAAATGCTGTCAAAAGCTTCCGAAAAACCCGAACTGAAAAACGTGAATTTCGTTTGTCAGTCGCTTGAAGATATCGACCTTTACGGGGCTTACGATTATGTTTTTTGCAGTCTCGACACCTTAAATCACTTGACCGATAAGCGTTCGCTTTCGGCGTTTCTTTCCAAAATCGAAAACTTCGTCGAACCCGGCGGCGTTTTTATCTTCGATATAAAAACGCTCGACTATATGAAGAGCCGTGCAAAAACCGAAATTTACGACGAAGACGGAGCCACCCTTATATGGGAGGGCTTTTGGCAGAAACCGTATATTTCACACAGGCTCACTTTCTTTTCTCCCGAAAAAGACCTTTACAGAAAAGAAGAGTCGGTTATCGAAGAACGGTTTTATTCAAACGACGAAATCAAAACGCTGATGAAAAAACGCTCTTCCTTGGTTTTCGAAAAGGCATTTACTTATAAAAAAGAAAGAACGGTATTTATCTACCGCAAAAAATAAAATGGACACAGTTGAAACATTCATATACGATTCGGACGTGAGAATCAAGTCGGTAAGACTGTCGCAAAGTCTTGAAAAGCTTTTTGAAGCACAGCACATTTCCGAAAAAGACAAGCTTCTTTTTTCAAAAGCGGCTCTGCTTTCGGCGGCGTTTGCCTCGGAAGAAAAAGATGACGACGGTTCGGTTTTCGTTTCGGTTAAAGACCCCGCCACAAAAACGGCGTTCACCGCTCTTTGCGAAACGGACGGCAGACTTCGCGGAACACCCGACGAATATAAGGAAAACGGCTTTGACGAAACGGTGCTTACCGTCGGAAGAAAGCTCGTTTCCCGCGGCGACTATCAGAGTGCCGTTATGGGAGAGAATTTCGAAGCCGCGGCAAAGGAATATTTTTCTTCAAGCCGTCAGACAAAGGCAAAAACGGCGTTCCCCGACGGGAAAACCTTTGTGTTCGCGGAATATTTTCCGGGTCACGATGTAAATTATCTTGCCGGAGCAAAAAAAGCGACCCCCGAATATATCGAAAGCAAACTAACGGACGGAATGGCTACGATTTTGTCGCTGCTTAAAGACGGAAAGCCTTGCAAAAAACTAAAAAAGGTCTCGGAAACGGAAATCGTTTTCGGCTGCACCTGCACCAAGCGAAAAATAAAAAAAGCACTTGAAGCAACCGGGAATTTAACGCTGCCGGTCGAAGTCAAGTGCAGATTCTGCGGAAAAACTTATACAATAGAAGAAATGTAAAAAACGGACAGTAAAAACTGTCCGTTCTTTTTAATTAAGTAACATTCTGTCGTTATCAAGGTTTCTGCCCGAAACCTCTTTGAATTTATCGAGAAGATCGGAGACGGTAAGCCCCCTTCTTTCTTCGCCCTTGCAGTCGAAAATAACTCTGCCTCTGTCCATCATTATCGTTCTGTTGCCAAGAGACAACGCCGATTCCATATTGTGGGTTATCATAAGGCAGGTGAGGTTATTTTCCGCAACTATCGTTTCGGTAAGGGCAAGCACCTTTTCGGCGGTCGTCGGGTCGAGAGCTGCGGTATGTTCGTCGAGAAGCAGCAGTTTCGGCGGATTTATCGTCGCCATAAGAAGCGAAAGAGCCTGTCTCTGACCGCCCGAAAGAAGACCTACGGGGTGGTTCATTCTGTTTTCAAGACCCATATCAAGCAGCGAAAGTTTTTCGGCAAAAAGGGTTTTATCGGCTTTTGAAATTTTCGAAAGCCAGCCGCCGTGTCCCGCGGCGAGAGCGAGATTTTCTTCAATAGTCATTCCGGGAGCGGTTCCCATCATCGGATCCTGAAAAAGTCTGCCTATCCTTTTCGCTCTTTTATATTCGGCAAGCATCGTGATATCCGTTCCGTCGAGAGAAATTTTCCCGCTGTCGGTAAGGAACGAGCCTCCGATAGCGTTGAAAAGAGTCGATTTTCCCGCACCGTTAGCCCCTATTATCGTTGCGAAATCTCCCTCTTCGAGAGAAAGCGACAAGTCGTTGAGAGCGTTTTTGGCGTTTACCGTTCCGGGGTTGAAGGTCTTTGATATATGAGAAATTTCAAGCATCATTTTGCCTCTCCCCCTCTCTTATTCGACGCAAACTTTCTGCGGATATTCGGTATTTGTTTCTTGAAATAGGGTCCCGCGATCGCGATAATGACGATTACCGACGAAACGAGTTTAAGCATCGACGCCGGCATATTGAAACGGAGAGCTATCGTATAAACAAGGCGGAAGACAAAGGAGCCGATAACCGCCCCGATTATTCTGAAAACGAGTTTACCTTTGCCCATAAACGCTCTGCCGATAAGCAGCGACGCGAGGGCGATCGTTACAATACCCGAACCGATATCGATGTTCGCGGATTTATTGTATTGAGCCATAAGGCAGCCCGAAAGCCCCGTGAAAGCGTTCGAAATGCAAAGCCCGATTATTATTGTAAAAACGGGATTTATGGAAGACGATTTTACCATTGCGGAGTTGTTGCCGGTGGCTCTTATTGCAAGTCCGAGCTTCGTTTTAAGGAAGACGGAAAGAAAAAGAACGACGAGGACGACCGCAATTAAAATCACGACGAGTTTCGACTGTCCCGAAAACGCGGTTTCGGCAAGCAGGCTGTTCATTTTTGTAAAAACGGTATCGGCTTTGTTCAAGTTTACCTGCGACGAACCCATAATCGCGATATTTATCGAGTAAAGTCCGGTATTGACGATTATTCCCGAAAGCAGGCTGTCTATACCCATTTTCGTCTGTAAAAACGCGGTTATAAGTCCCGAAACGATTCCAGCTCCCATCGCCGCGAAGATTGAAAGATACGGATAGCCCGCGGCGGCAACGGTAGCTCCGACAGCCGCTCCCAAAGTGAAGCAGCCGTCGGTCGAAAGATCGCATATATTGAGCATTGAATAACTCAGGAACAACGCAAGAACCGTAAGTCCCGTTATAAGACCGAGTTCGAGAGCCGTTTGTCCGAGCCCTAAAATTGACAGAAAATCCATAAGTACATCCCGATAAAATTATTTTTTATTCGAACTCTTCGGCAGTTTTGATTTCGGCAACTGCGGTGCAGAAGGGAGCGAATTTAGCTTTTATGTCTTCGAAATCGTAACCGAGAGCGGTGCAGGTTTCGGTGTTTACGGTTGCGGTTCCGTTATCAAACTGTTTGACGGGGGTTTCTGCGGGGTTCTTGCCGTTTATAAGGATATCGGCAATCATATCGGCGGTTTCTCTTCCGAGGTTTGCGTAGTCAACGCCGTAACCGAGGAATGCACCGTTAAGAGCGAAGGAATCGGCTCCGGTATACTGCGGAATTTTCGCGTTGATGAATTTTTCGTAGATTGCAAGTTCGGATTTCATTATGGTGTTGTCGGTCGGGGTAAAGATTGCTTCAACGCCTTCGGAAACAAGTGCGTCGGCTGCAAGTGCGACTTCTTCGGCGTTGGTGCCGGTCTTTTCGACGTATGCTATACCCTTTTCGTCAAGGAATTTTTTAGCGTCCGCAATAGGAGTTTCGGAAGAATCCTGACCTTTGTCGTAAAGAAGACCGACTTTCTTTATATCGGGGTTCTGGGCAAGGATAAGATTGAAAATAGACGCGGTGTCGAGGTAGTCGGAAGTTCCGGTGAGGTTTGCGCCCGGTTTTTCAAGGGATTCGACAATTCCTGCCGAAACGGGATCGGAAACAGCGGAGAAGACAACGGGGATTTTATTGTCTTCGGTTGCGGACTGCATTGCCAT
>CAKSPP010000073.1 GCA_934481505.1 uncultured Eubacteriales bacterium | reverse complement strand
CTTTATCATTAAAGGTATACATCTCTTTCTGAACGATATCGGTGGTGTCTCCGACGCCTCTGTCGAAAAGCTCGGTTTCTTCAAAGGTCGGAAATCTGACTTCCTTAAAGCCGAAAACTTCGGCTGTTTCTCTTCCGGCGTTTTCGACATACTGCCATTTATAGCTGTCTTTGCCGAGAACGTCGCTTGTCCCTCTCGGGGCTTTTATCTGCTGCATATTTATCTCCGTTTCTCAAAAAAGCTGTTTTGATTTATCGTAGGTTTCACGCCAGTCAAGGTCTCCCCTTGCTATAGCCTGAACCAAAATTTCCGCGGTAGCGATATTTGTGGCAAGCGGAATATTATGTATATCGCAAAGGCGGAGAAGCGTCCATTCTTCGGAATCCGCCGTTATCGTCGCCATCGGGTCTCTGAAAAAGAAGAGGGCATCTATTTCGTTATAGGCTATCCTTGACGCGATCTGTTCGCCGCCGCCGACCGAACCGCGTAAAAAGCGGTAGACTTCAAGTCCGGTTGCGTCGGAAACGATTTTTCCCGTCGTTGCCGTCGCACAGATACGGTGTTTTTCGAGAATTCCGCCGTAGGCAATGCAGAACTGAACCATAAGTTCTTTTTTCTTATCGCTTGCAATCAACGCAATATTCATCAAAATACCTCCGTCACAGTTTCATTAACGGCACCGTTGCTCCGCAAAGTCTTGCGGAAATGTTTTCGACCGCTTTTTCTGCGTCGCTCTTCTTTTCAAGACAGAGAACAGAGCCTTTTGCCGCAGCCGAAAGCACCGTTTTGTCGTCGGGGATAAGCCCGATAAGACGAACGGTCGTGTCGTCGATTATTTCATCTATATTAGGTGCAAGTTTTTTCTTTATCATATCAGGGCGGACTTTGTTTACTATAAGCCTTGCCCTCGCTCCTTTTACATACGCTATCTCCGCGATTTTTTCAGCCCCTCTCACCGACGGCAGGTCGGGAGTTGCGACAACTAAAAGAACAGCGTCGGGTGTCATAAGGGTTTTAACGGCGGAAAGCCCTGCCGGGCAGTCGATAAAGATAAAGTCGTAGTTTTCCGAAATTTCAACGGCGAGTTTCATCATATACGAATATATCTCGCCTGCGTCCTCTTCGACAAGGGACGGTGCGGGAACGAAGAAAAGTCCTTTTATTTCTTCATGTTCGAGAACCGCTTTGTCAAAATCGCAGCGGGAAAGATACATATCCTGAATGTCGAAAACGGATTCGTCCTGTTTGTTCATCAGGATATCGAGATTTTTGAGATAAATGTCTCCGTCAAAGCAAAGAACCCTGTTCCCGCTCTTTGCAAGGCATGCGGCGATGTTTGCGGTAACGGTCGTTTTGCCGACTCCGCCTTTGCCCGAGGCAACAAGATATATCTGTCCCATTCTGTCCTCCTTTTAAGGATTTAACTGCCCCTCTTTGGAAATGCTGTCGAGGGAATCCATATTGGAATAGTAATAGCTCAATGCGTTTTTGATAACTTCCGCAATCGTCGGAGCGACATTTATACCGCCCTCTTCGACAACAACCGCAAACGCGATTTTCGGGTTATCGGCAGGTGCGAAACCGACAATAAGAGCGTTAGGAAGTCCCGACGCTTTTTCGGCGGTACCTGTTTTGACCGCAACGGTGGTTATCGTGTAATCTTTGAACGCGGAATAAAGACCGCCGCCCTTTTCCGCAACGGCTTTCATACCTTTTGTTATCGTTTCGACAGTCGATTTGCTTAAATTCATATCGACCGCAACTTCGGGTTCGGTTTCGGAAATAACCGTTCCCGTTTCGCTGTTTCTTACGCTTTTTATAACGTGGGGAACCATTCTCACGCCGCCGTTCGCTATCGTTGCGGCATAGTTCGCAAGCTGCAAGGGCGTTACCGAAGTATCGCTCTGTCCGATTGCGGAAAGCAGAACTTCACCCGGTTTCATAAGTTCGCCGCCGACTTTTTTGCGGTATTCGTTGCCGGCAAGAACGCCCGTCGATTCGCCTCTTATATCAATACCCGTTTTCTGACCGAAGCCGAGCATTTTCCCGTATTCTTCGAATTTCGAAATGCCCATTCTTCTTATCGCGTCAAAGAAGAAAATATTGCAGGATTTCTGCAAAGCCTCAACGACCGTTTCGGTTCCGTGAGCACGGGAATTGAAGCAGGAGAAAGTCATATCTTTATAGTAATCGTAAATACCGGTGCAGCGATAAGTCGTTGTCGGAGAAATCGTCCCCGTTTCAAGAGCCGCAATACCCGTTACCATTTTGAAAGTCGAACCGGGAGCAAAAAGCCCCGATATCGCCCTGTTGACATAAGGTTTGCCCTTGTCTTTTGACAGAGTATTGTAATCTTCGTAAAATGTTTCGAGGTTATAGGTCGGGTAAGACGCCATTGCAAGAACATCGCTTGTCCCGACTTCAAGGAAAACGGCGGAAGCGGAAATCGCGGCGTTTTCGCCGTTCTGTTCCCTTATCTTGCCGACAACGCTTTCAATACTGTCCTCAACTATCATTTGCAGGTTTTTATCGATCGTCAAAATAACGTCGTTGCCGGCTTTCGGCTCGTCGTTTTTAATGACGTCGGTCGTCGCTCCCGTGACATCTCTTATCGCATATTTATAGCCGTCGGTTCCGCGGAGATATTCTTCCATTGTTTTTTCAATGCCGTCTTTACCGACGGTATCGTTCATCGAATAGCCGTCCTGACGCAAAGTTGCGTATTCCTCGGCGGAGATTTTTCCGACATAACCGATTATATGGGACGCGAAATTTTCTTCGGTGTAATATCTTACCGGCTCTTCTTCGATATAAACGCCGGAAATTTCGTCGATATTTTCCTTTACTTCGGTGACGGTTTCGATATTGATATCGCTCGCGAAAGTATAGTAGCTGCCCGAAGAGCGGAGAGAAATTTCATAGCGGACCGCCGCGATTTTGGCTGCGTTTTCGGCAGGATAGTCGTCGGCGTCGTAATATTTTATAAGAGCCGCCATAACTTTATCCGCACTGCCGTATTCTATTTTTCTTTCGGAAAGAAATTTCTTAAAGCTTTCGACCTGACTTTCAGAAGCAAGAAAGCTTTCCGAATAGACATAGGGTTCGGTTACCGAAATCGGGAAAGTTTTGATATAATCCTGACCCGTCGTGCCGAAAATTTCAAGCATCTGGTCTATCGTTTTATTTAAGTCTTTTATTGCCGAAAGATTGAATTCAACGGTAAAAACACGCTTATTCTGAACTATCGGACGACAGTTTCTGTCGAGAATTTCGCCCCTGGCGGCTTTGATGACGCTTTTCGTTACGACGCGGTTTCTTGATTTTTCAAGATATTCCGAGCCGTGAACAAGCTGCAAATCGGCAAGTCTGAAAACAAAGACAGTGCAGATAACCGCGAAAATCGCGAAGACCGCAATAGCTCTGCCGGTACGCTTCGTCATCGTCTGAAACCAACCTTTCCGTAAATTCTGACGTCGGGATTTTTATAGTAAAATCTGCTGTAAATAATATAAATGACGGCAAGAACGGGAAGAGAGAGAACGAAGGACGGAAGAAAATCGCTCCAAAGTTCTCCGAAAAAAGAAACTCCCGTTTTTCCGAAAGAATACAAAAGATAATAAAGAGAATTCGTAACAAGGTGAGAAACGGTGTAAATTGCCAAAGCCGTCTTGAAATTGCGTGAAAAAAGACGGTAAAGCAACGCGACCGAAATATATGCGGTAATTATCGCCCAGAAAGTGCGATGACCGAAAAGACCTCCCGAAAAGAAATCGGAAAGAAGCCCCGCAACACCCGAAAAAACAACGGCGACGACAGGAGACTGCTCAGACACCGAAAGGCAGACAACAAAGCAAAGCAGAAAATTCGCACTCGCCCCGTAAAGACGGAGAAAGCCCGAAAATTGAAGAAGACAGCAAAATAAAAGAAGCAGAATATTTATAAGCAGCTTTTTTATTTTCATTCCGCTCCCTCCTCCGTTTTTGCGGAAAGAACGTAAACATAGCGAAGAGACGAAAAGTCGACCGACGGGGTTATTATTCCGTACTGCGAAAGTCCGTTGTCGCTTACGGTGATTTCGCTTATCTTGCCTATCGTTATCCCCTCGGGGTAAAGTCCGCCGAGACCTGAGGTTACAACTGTGTCTCCCCTGTTTATAAGAGAGGTATTTTCAAGATAAGAAAGCCTGCAAAGTCCGTCGCCTTTGAGTTCGCGGTGACCTTCGGTCATTGCGACAAGCTCGGTACGGGGAAGAAACGCTCCGACGGCAACCTGCGGGTCGAGAATGGTGACGACCGTCGCCCAGTTGAACCCGACGTCGCGGACGTAGCCGACAAGCCCGTCCGACGCGATAACGACATCTTTTTCCTTAATTCCGGAAAGAGAACCTTTGTTTATCGTGAAAACGGAAGAGACTTTATCGTCCGAAACGGAAACGACGGTTGCCTCGGTTTTATTGTATTCGGGAAGCTTTTCGGTAAGCGAAAGAAGATTGCGTAATCTTTCGTTTTCCGTTTCAAGGTGGTAGCTTTTTTCAAGGCGGACGGTTAAGTCGTCGTTTTCCGCTTTAAGCGTTTCGTTTTCGCTTTTAAGTTTGTCGTAATCGGCAAAAGTCCTGAAAAACTTTTCAACCGAATTTCCGATATGCGTGGCGACGCTCTTCACGGGCGTGAAAACCGTGCCGAGGATATTTTCGGGTGCGGTCGTTCCCCCGTCGAAAACGGCGTTCACGACAAAGCCCAACAAAAAAGCAAGGATAATGACGATTGCCGCAAAGAATTTTCCTCTGAAAAAATCCCTCATTTATTTATCTCCGTCAGATAATAGCGTTATGTTTTTTGAGTTCGTCAAGTACGTCGAAAGCGTTTGCACAGCCTGCGGCGACACATTCGAGAGGAATTGTCGAAAGTTCCGCTTTAACGCCTATCGCGTTTTCTATAAGAGGAGCCCAGCCCGGCATCATCGCCGTTCCGCCGGTTAAGAGAATTCCGTTCGAAATGATATCCGCGGAAAGTTCGGGGTCGATATGTTCAAGGGTGTAGCTGATACCCTCGATAATACTCTGAACACCCGGATAAATGGCTTCTCTTATATGCTCGGAAGTCACTTCGATATTTACCGGAAGACCTTTTGAAAGTTCTCTTCCGCTGACCATCATAAACTCGTTTTCGCCGTTGTCTTCGACAGTTCCGAGTTTTATTTTAAGAGCCTCGGCGGTAGGTTCGCCGATAAGGACATTATGAACTCTTCTGACATAGTTAATAATATTCGTGTTAAGCTGTTTTCCCGCGGAGGGAATGTAGTGATAAGAAACGACGCTTCCGAGAGAAACGACAGCAATCTCGGTTGTTCCGGCACCCATATCGACAACCATGCGTCCGTTGGGGGCGAAAATATCGATTCCGCTTCCGAGAGCCGCGGCAAGAGGTTCTTCGATAACGTAAGTTTCCTTTGCACCGCAGGTGCGTGCGACGTCCTCGACTGCTTTTCTTTCAACGGCGGTCGAACGGCAGGGAATGCTCAGAATCATTCTCGTTTTACCGAAACCGACGTTATGCGGCTTTATGAATTCGCTTAAAAGAAGACCCGTTTTTTCAAAACTTGAAATAACGCCCTCCTGAATTGTATATTCAACCTCAATGGTAGAGGGAACTCTTCCTATCATCTGTTTTGCTTCTCTGCCGATGGCGATAACCCTGTCGGAAACCGAATCGACGGCAATAACCGAGGGTTCGTTTACGATGATACCCTTGTTTTTCTTGCAGATAAAGGTGTTTTCGGAACCGAGATCTACGCCGAAATCCTTATTGTAAGCCATTTTCATTCCTCCAAAAAATTCATTTCTTTTATATTGAAACGCACAAAAGAGCACAGTTTTTCACTTTACAAATCAGTATAGCATATAAATAAGGAAAAATCAAGCAAATTTGCGAAAATATCGGCTCTTTTTCGTTAACTTTTCGAATAAGAAAAACTCTCATTATACATTCTTTCCGCATTTTAGAAATCGATACTTTCGAAATAATTGCGAAATAAAAGTCAAGGCTATTGACTTTCGGAAAAATTGTGAGATAATAGAACGGTAAAAATAAACAAATACAGAGTAGGAAAACTGCGATAAGTGCCTTGGGACGGGATGTTGCCCAATGACGAAAAGACGAAGTCTGCGATGGTTTTCCGCGTCCGCTGTTATTCGCTCCTATCGGAGCCTCCGGCATACTCTGAGATGCCGAGAGGTATCGGAAAGGAGTATTTTTTATGCAAAAAAATACAAGAAACAAAATCGTAAAAATCTGCCTTGCGGCGGTCTTTTCAGCCCTCTATTTCGTGCTGGAATTCCTGTCGCTTCGCCTTACGGCAAACATCAAAATCACCTTTTCGGGACTGCCGATAATGCTTTCATCGTTTATTCTCGGTCCCTTGTGGGGCGGAATTTCGGGAGGTCTCGGAAGTTTCATTTCACAGATGGTAAGTTACGGTTTTTCCGCGACGACCGTTCTTTGGATATTGCCCGCAATCTTACGCGGAGTTTCGGCAGGGCTTATCTATAAAGCGTTCAAAAAGCAGCCGAAAATCCTGCCTATAGGCGTTGCCGCCTTTGCAAGTTCTATAATCGTCACCGCGACGAACACCCTCGCGATTTATGTCGACAGCAAAATTTACGGTTACTACACTTTCGTTTATGTTTTCGGCGATACCCTTTGGAGATTTATTTCGTCCCTTGCGACCGCCGCCGTCTATACCGTCGTTTCGGTAATTTTAATGAAAGCCCTCAAAAGCGAAATCAAAAAATTAGATTGAAAAAATCCCACGGAAGTTTTTCCGTGGGACTTAATTTATTTATTTTCTGTTTTTGCAAGTTTTCGTTCGTCGTG
>CAKSPP010000072.1 GCA_934481505.1 uncultured Eubacteriales bacterium | reverse complement strand
CCGTCGATCTCTACGATCTGTGAAACCAACGGAAGTGAGGCGGATGCACGGATCCAATCAAAGCCGTGATCGTTCCGCCCGGTGTATTCGTGATAGACCGGCTTTCCGCTTTCGACATCCGTACAGGTAATATAGAACGGGGTCGGATCTTTTTCAAAAGCATCAAAATCGAAAATGTCGAGTTTCAGCGGAACCTCACCGTAGCAGAAGTCCGTATTGAAAAGATTTCCCGTTTTTAAGAGAGACCCGATTCCGCAATAGCGTTTATCATGGCAGTATTTCGCATTGTAACGGATCGCTCGACCGAGTTGCCCCGACTTATAATTGACGCCGAATGCCGCCCCTGCGGAAACTCCGACGATTCCGTCAAATCGGATTCCGTTCTCCATCATGACATCCATCACGCCCGCGCTGAATATTCCGCGCATGGCGCCGCCCTCCAGTATCAAGCCTGTTTTCATTTCTTTTCGCTTTCCTTCCCCGCTGTTTGTGCCGCCAGAAGTACGATTTCTTCCGGCGTTTCGGGCATTCCCTGACGCATCCGTTCATCCACGCAGCCGAACAGCATTCCCGCAAGCATGGATTTGACGTATCGCTCCATATTGTTCTGCGATTCATCCGGCTTGCAGTCCGTCCGGAGCGTTTCGCAGATCATATCGGAAAGCCCCTTATTCTTTCTGAAGTAATTATATCATTTTTCCGACCGTTTTTCAAGGACTAAAAGTGCAGATAAAAACACGCCGAGTTCATTTCTGAATGCTGCGTGTTTTTGTTTGAACTCTCAATCGGCAGATTTAGATGGATGCTTAAAAACATCCTTATGAGAATTTGCCTTTCTCCGCTTTTTTGTCGCCTAAAATCGCCGCCCCCCAAAGAACCGCCCCCCCCTCCAAAAGAGCCGTCGCCCCCCCAAAGAACCGCCGCTCACTCCGCCCCCCCCACGCGGCGGAATTTTTTATTTTCCGACTTGCTTTTTTTTTACGGCTGTGTTATTATATATGTATAATATATAGGGAGAGAAAATAAATGAAGAAGTTTTTTTCGGAATTCAAGACATTTGCACTCCGCGGCAATATGATAGACCTTGCCGTAGGCGTGATCATCGGCGGCGCATTTCAGGGAATAGTCAAAAGCCTTGTCGACGACGTCATCAATCCGCTTTTAGGTCTTCTTTTTCAGGCGGATCTTTCGAATTTGTCGATAACGATAAATTCGGTCGAACTCAAATACGGCTCGTTTATAAGTGCCGTCATAAACTTCCTTATCATGGCGTTTGTCATTTTCTGCTTTATCAAGGCTCTTAACGCTCTGGCGGAAAAAACAAAGAAGAAAAAGGAAGAAGAGCCGTCGGCTCCGACGACGAAAAAATGTCCTTTCTGTATGAGTGAAATCTCGATAGAAGCGACAAGATGTCCGCATTGCACCTCGGTTCTTCCCGAAGATAAGACGGAAGAAGCGGAATAATTTCAGAAAAATGCAAAAACCGAAAAAGGCTGTAAAATAAAAAATTTTTACAGCCTTTTTGTCACCTTTTTTATGTTTTCTGCATCTTATTTACAGAGTACAAAAAAGGAGGCGTCAATATGGTTTTCAGCAGTACGGAGTTTTTATTTTGGTTTTTACCGTGTTTTCTTGTCGCCTATTTCCTGGTGCCGAACCGCTTAAAAAACGGCTGTATGCTGCTGTTCAGCCTGTTTTTTTATATTTGCAGCGTCATTAAAAATCCCGCGTATATTCCGCTGCTGCCGCTTTTCACCTTAATAAATTTCGGGGCGGCTTTACTTATCGAAAAGGACGAAAAACATAAAAAGATCTGGCTTGTCGTCGGGCTTATACTGAATTTCGGCAATCTTGCACTCTTCAAATATGTCGATTTCATAACCGAAAACCTGAATTCGGCGTTTTCGCTTTCACTTCCCGTACTTAATCTTGCTTTGCCCGTCGGCATAAGCTTTTACACCTTTCAGAATTCGGCGTATATCGTCGACGTCTATAAGAAAAAGACGCACGCCGAAAAAAATATAATCACTTTCGCGACCCATACTTTGATGTTTTCGCACCTCGTTTCGGGACCCATTGTCCGATATCCCGATATCCTGCCGGAGCTTCGGACAAAAAAGAAAATCCCGTGGTCTTTATTTTATGAAGGAATTGCGACCTTCATTTTGGGGCTTGCGTATAAAGTAATAATTGCGAACCGCCTCGGCGGATTGTGGACGGCTGTCGGGAAAATCGGCTATGAGTCGGTTTCAACCCCGATGATGTGGCTCGGAATTATCGCTTATTCGCTTCAACTTTATTTTGATTTCTGCGGATATTCCTTAATGGCTGTCGGTCTCGGGAAAATGACGGGTTTTACTCTTCCCGAAAATTTCAACCTGCCCTATATTTCAAAATCCATGACCGAATTCTGGCGGCGTTGGCATATAACGCTCGGCTCGTGGTTCAGAGATTACATCTATATCCCTCTCGGCGGCAACCGCTGCGGAAAGGCGAGAACATATTTCAATCTTTTCGTCGTCTGGATGTTCACCGCCCTTTGGCACGGGGCAAACTGGAATTTCGTTCTGTGGGGGCTTCTGCTTTTTATTTGCATTTCGGTCGAAAAAGCGGGACTTTACAAGGTTCTCGACCGCTCGAAAATCGCAGGCCATGTTTATATGGCGATTTTAATTCCCGTCCAATGGATGATTTTTGCAATTCCCGACCTCGAAAAACTCGGCACGGCTTTTGGTCGGCTTGTCGGCGTCGGAGGCGTTAATGTCTACGCGGGCGATTTCGCAAATTACCTTTCGCAATACGGGATTTACGTTTTCGCGGGGCTGCTTTTTGCGACGGGGCTTCCCGGATTTTTCTATAAGAAAATCAGGACGAAATGGTTTGAATATCTGCTGCTTATTGTGACTTTTGCGTATGCGGTCTATTGTATTTTCAAGGGAATGAACGACCCTTTTATGTATTTCAATTTCTGAAGGTGTAAAAATGAAGAAGAAAATTATCTGCCTTGCCTCGGCGTGTGCGGTATTTGCGGTTTTTATAGTTGCCGGTCTTTGGCTTTATGGATTTATCACTGTCGATAACGGCAAAATCGAGCTGATTACGAACGGAGCAGGCTCCGTGAAAACGGTCGGTCTGGTCGGAATGAAAAACGAAGAAAAAAAGCCCGAAAATCAGGATAAAAGCGAGACGAAAGACCCCGAAACCCCGACACAAGACCCCGAAAGACCGACGGACAACACAACAAAACCGATCAAAAAACCGGAAAAACCTGCGGCAAACCCCGAAACGCCCGAAACGAAACCGACAAACGGTTTTGTCGCGGCTCCCGACGGATATTTCGACGACGCCTTAATTATAGGGGACAGCCGTGCCGAAGACCTTAAATATTACGGAAAAATCGACGGTGCCGATTTCTTCACCGTCGTCGGTTTGAGTATTTACAATGTCGAAAAGAAAACTGCGGAAGTGGGCGGCGTCGAAACTAATTTAACCGACCTTTTAACGAAGAAAAAATACGGAAAAATCTATATAATAACGGGCGTGAACGAGTGCGGCTACAATATAAAACAGACCGTGAAAAAGTACGGGGCGTTCATCGAAAAAATAAAGGAATTGCAGCCCGACGCGATAATTTACGCGAACGCGAATATTCATCTTACAAAAAAAGAGTCCGACAAAAATATATACGACTGCAACAATGCAAACCTCAACGCTCTTAACGACGGAATCAAGGGGCTTGCCGACGGAAAAACGGTTTATTATCTCGATGTAAACCCGATTTTCGACGACGAAAACGGAAATCTGCGGTCGGAATATACCGGAGACGGAACTCATCTTTACGCAAAATATACGATTAAATGGGCAGACTGGCTGAAAAACAACGTTGTAGTAAAATAGCCGTCTGCGGGGGACGAAATGACAGAAAAAATCAGAACGGAGAGGTTCTGTTCGGCGGTTTTCGAGATGAAAGGCGATATGTACGCCATTTCTCTCAGTATCTTAAAAAATAAAGAAGACGCCGAAGACGCGGTTCAGCAAACGCTCTATAAGGCGTATGAAAGGCTCGACACTCTGCGGTTTACCGAAAAATTCAAACCGTGGATTCTGAAAATTTTAACAAACGAATGTTATGCCGTTATCCGCGGAAGAAATAAGTCCGTTCCGACGGACGATATTGAGGAAGTCCCCGACAAAGAAACCGAAACCGAAGAAAAAGTGACGCTTTGGGAAACGGTTTCCCGTCTTAAATTAGAGCAAAGAACGGTGATTTTATTATTTTACTATCAGGATCTGTCAATAAAGGAAATCTCAAAGGTTCTCGGAATTTCCGAAGATACCGTTAAAAAAAGGCTTTCAAGAGCGAGAGAAGCTTTGAGGCAAAGCCTTGAGGAGGTGTAACCGTGAAAAATTTTGACCGAAAACTGAAAAATCTCTTGAAAAAAGAGGCTCCCGAACTTCCGGAGGATGTTTCCGACAAGATAGACAAAACCGTTGAAAACCTCTGTTCCGTCAAAAAGAAGAAAAATCGGTTCTGGCCGGCTCTCGGCAGGGTTGCGGTTATCGCCCTGCTTGTTATGATAATTCTGCCGAATATAAGCAGAGATGTCGCCTACGCGATGCTCGATGTTCCCGTTCTCGGCGATTTTGTCAAGGTCGTTACCGTCTGGGAATTCCACGAAAACGGCGACAGGACTCACGAAAACATAAGACTTCCCGAAATTTCGGGCACCGACGAAATCAAGGGGCTTATACAGGAAATCAATGACGACATCACGAAAAAAGCGTCGGAAAAGATGCAGATTTTCGAAAAGGACAGCAGCGAAATTGTCGACGCACATTTTTCGCTTTCCGTCGATTATGATGTCGTTACCGACACCGACGACTGGTTTACGCTGAAATTTATGATAAGCGAAGCTTCGGGAAGCAGTAACCTCGAACAGACTTTCTATCATATCGATAAAAAACATTACCGCAGGGTGACGCTTTCAAATCTTTTCAAAAAAGATTTTGATTATGTTACGGTCTTTTCCGATTATGTCTATGAGCGGATAAAGGAAGAAATGGCGGCAAGCAGTGAAGTTATGTATTGGACAAAGGAAGAAAGCTCTTACTTTAAGTATGAGGGGATTACTGCCGATCAGCATTTCTATTTCAATAACGACGGCGACCTTGTTATCGTTTTCGACAAATACCAGATTGCTCCTGGGTCGATGGGCTGTCCCGAATTCGTAATCCCGAAAACTCTTTACGAGGGAAAACTGCTTTATAACTGAAAAGACGACGGCGAAGCGGCGGTTTCGCCGTTCGGTTCTGTTCTGTGACAAAGTTTAGGGTTTATGACAAAAAGGTGACGGCGAAGTGCGAAAAACGATGTTTTTATTTATTAAAAACTGCAATTTTTATATTTCCCGAACGAATTTTGTCTTGGATTTTTATTGATAATATCGTAATTTTTAAGGTTTTGGCATAGTTTGTAAAAGTTTCACCGCTATTTTGAAAAATGACACAATTTCGACACCTACCACCTTAAAATTACACACTCTTTTTGGTATGATGTATAAGAAGAATGTGGTACTTTCTCGGCCGGAAAGACAATCTTAATCTACACTAAAAGGAAGAAAATCCAATGACAGAAAAACACAATCTTAAAATTTTGATTCTTGACGAACAGGACGGTTTCAAAGCCACCTGCAAAGAAAAATTTTTGGAATTTGGGTACAGGAATATCGAAACGACCTGCGATGTCTCTCTTGCTCTCGATCAGATAAAAAGAGAAATGGTAAATATCGTTATTTTCGATGTTATTCTTTCAAAAACTGACGGCCTTGAGTTTATGCGTCGCGTTTCGCAGATGTCTCTTCATAAGAAGCCGATTTTCATTGTTTGTTCCTCCCTTGCCGTCGACTCGGTGGTTTCGGAAATGATGTCCCTCGGAGTCGATTATTACATGATGAAACCTGTTTCTTTCGATGTTCTCAACGAAAGGCTCGATATGCTTTTCCCCGAAACCGACACTGAAGAAAAGAAAGGCAGAATTTTTTCGAAAAGAACGCCGAGAAGCCGCGAAGACCTTGAATTTGAGCTTGAACGGAGAATCACTTCGGTGATTTCCGAAATAGGAATCCCCGCTCATATCAAGGGCTACCAATATCTCCGTAATGCAATAATGATGTCGATTGAGTCGCCCGACGCGATAAATGCGGTGACGAAAATCATTTACCCGACGATAGCGAAAAGCTACGAAACTTCGCCGTCGAGAGTCGAACGGGCGATAAGACACGCAATAGAGGTCGCCTGGTCGAGAGGAAATATCGATACCCTTGACAGCCTCTTCGGATATACCGTCGACGACAGCCGCGGAAAGCCGACAAATTCGGAATTTATAGCAATAGTTGCCGATTTTATCCGACTTGAAAGCATGGACTACAAAAATCTTGCGATAGCGTCATAACTTTTTCCCTTTCTTTGCGGAGCTGTAAAGATTATTCTTTGCAGCTCCGATTTCTTTTATTTTATAGGATAATATGCGAACTTTATATTGAAGTTCTTTACTTTTTTTATTTGTTGTGTTATACTTAAAATGAGAAAAAGCGAGGTAAATTTATGATAGAAAAACTCAGACAGCTTTCCGAAAAATACGACGGGATAAAAGAAAGTCTTTCCGACCCCGCGGTCGTTTCGGATATGGAAAAATACACTTCCCTGATGAAAGAGTATAAAAACCTTACTCCGATAGTCGAAAAATACAGGGAATACGAAGATGTTTCTCTTGCCGTAACCGAAGCGGAAGAGCTTCTCGAAACACCTCTTGAAAAAGATTTCAAGGATATGGTCGAAGAGGAATATTTTTCGGGAAAAGAAAAGCTTGTAAAGCTCGAAGAAGAGCTGAAAATCCTGCTT
>CAKSPP010000071.1 GCA_934481505.1 uncultured Eubacteriales bacterium | reverse complement strand
ACGTTACGGTGTCGGAATCAGCTCCGAAAACAAACGGTTTTTCCATAGTATAGCCCGAAATAAAGGACATATCGTTCTGCTCTTCCTCGTTTGAGGGCCGCAGCAAAATTTCTTCGCCGTCCGCTCTTTTTATTGAAATCGAAACCATTTCGTCGGTCGTGAAATATTTCGAAACGGTCTTTGAATAGAGCACCGAAACTTTTCCCATAAAGCGGGAAGTCCGGTCGCTGTCGAGAAGATAAACGGTATTTTCACCCTCGAAACACATATATCTGCAATTTTCGGTGTTTGGGGCAAAGTCGCCGACAAGCATTGTTTTTGTTGTGCCGTCAACCTTTTTTAAGGTGAGGACTGCCGACGGTTCGTCAAAACCGAATCCGTCGGTTCCGTTTTCGGTTATCGTCTTTACGACGTAAACCTCGGCAAACGTTTCAAAGACCGCTTTTGAAGTTGCGGGCAGAAGCGTTATATTCTCCTTGCCTTTTATCTTTATATCGTCGCCGTCGCGGATAAGGGTATATTCGCCGTTGGCATTTTTAATCGTAAGGCTTTCAAAGAGGTTAGCCTCGTCGGTATAGACAAGCTGTCTTGCCTCTTTTGTGTCGTCCGTTTGGTCGGACGGCTTATCCGCAAGGGACGAAACGAGCCATATACCTGCCGCGGCAAGCAGCAAAAACGCCGCCGAAAGGCAGATAATGATTATCTTTTTTTTCGTCATTTATGTTTCCTCTTCAAGGTTATAACAACGCCTATTGCAATAAATATTACAGGCAGAATAACGACTATCGAAACAAAGGACAGGATAAAATCGGTTCCCGAAGCAAATGCAAGACTGTTGCCGGAAAGGTCGACGGAGGTTATGTCGGCGTCGATTTCTTCGGTCGAGGCGACAAGATATTTCGTCAGATTTATCATATATTCCGCCGAAGTCTGGGTGCTGCCGTAATAATTCGACAGGAAAATCTCGTCGACAAGAGAGGTCGACGCACAAACAACGACGTCGGAC
This sequence comes from uncultured Eubacteriales bacterium, assembly GCA_934481505.1. GTDB lineage: Bacteria > Bacillota > Clostridia > Oscillospirales > UBA644 > Geddesella. The sequence goes on along the minus strand of CAKSPP010000071.1, from coordinate 5,911 downwards.
GCCGTTTTGAGAGTTCCGTTATAGCGGTATTTTTCCGAAACCGCGGCAATGTCGAAAGGTCCTTCTTTATCGCCCGTTTCCTTGACGGTGTTTCTTATATTGTTTTCCTGATAAAGGGTTATATTTTTCGAAAAAGAAGTTGCGGAAGATTGCAGCAGCGGGAATGTCGCGATATTATCGAGTTCGTCGAATTCGCGGGTTACGGTCTTGGTTTTTCCGAGCTGAACGCGGAGAGGTGCGTTTGAAGACGCGAGACTTCCCGAAACGGTGCTTTCCGCATAGTTTACGGTTAAAAACGAAATATTGGCGTTCTGCGGAGCATAAACATAGTCTTTCGAAGAATCAAAAACCGTTTCGTCGCCTATCGACAGTCCCCATTCGTCCTTTAAGTATTTTTCAAGGTAGGAATTTTCGTTCATATCAAGGTCGCCGAAAACCATAAGATGTTTTCCGAGCTGTTCGCCGTTCGATAAAAATGCGTCTATCTTTTCGATATCGGCGGTATCGTAAGAACGGGTCGGATTTACGATAACGAGCATGGAATATTCCGACGGGATTTCGTCGACCGTCGAAAGGTCGAGATATTCGACGATATAGCCGTTATCTTCAAGCAGAAGTTCGTAATAAGGAACGGTGTTTTCGCCGTGACCCGTGATAATACCGACGGTCTGCAAATTTTCTTTTGAAACAAAGAGGGTCGCCGCGGCAAGCCTTCTTTCAAAGCCGACATATTCAAGGTCTTTGACGGCGTTACTTTTAATTACTTTATATCTTCCGGTATCGGGCGAATAAACCGCCATAATGACCGACCCGGTGACAGAAGAATCGGTTCCGTCGTCAAGGTTTATTCCTCTCGACTTATAATAGGAAGGGTTGTAAGTCGGGTCGACATAGGCAACGGAAATTCCGCCGTAAGCCTTTTCATAACCCTCGCAGGTTTCGTAGATATATTTTGTTACCGAAACGCCCGAAGAGGCCGAAGAAGATTTCTTTACGGTTTCTTCGTCGGCGGCGATTATGAGTTCGATTTTTCTGCCTGCGTTTTTAAGGTCGCCGATAAGGTCTTTTGACGTGTCGGAAAGAGTGAACACTTTTTCGGAAGTAAGGTCGGCACGCAGATTGACTTTATTTGAAAGAATTCCGAAAAAGAGGTTTATAACTACGGCAACGGCGATGAAAACGACGGTAAAAGCGGTATTTACCGAATAATATTTCGCCTTTTTCGCGGCGGATTTCTTAATTTCGTACCGCGGAAAATCGGGGCTGAACTGTTCGATTGAAGTTTCGGTTTTTTTGTTCTTTTTCATCGTCTCACCTCAATTCCAGCGGCGTTTTTCCGTAACTCTTACCGCAAGGAAGAGGAATACGGCGGTGACGCTTATATAATAAATCACAGCAGGAAGTGAAATTATGCCGTTCGAAAAGTCCGCGTAATAGTTGTAAATAACGATATATCTGAAAACATATTGGAGCCACATCGGGCAGAAAGCGGTGAAAAACTCAACAACCATCATTCCGAAAAGCACCGAAAAAGTCCCTGCGGCATTTCCTGCGGGAGTCGATGTGAGGGACGAAATAAATACCGCAATCGAAACCATAGAAGCTCCGACAAGCAGGTTTCCTATGCTGTTCGCAAGGAAGCTGCCGTAATCGGGAGTTCCGAATATCACGATTATCCCGAAAAAGACGATATTCACAAGAAACGCAAGTGCGTAAATTATATACGCTCCGAAAAATTTGCCTGTGACATATCCCGTAACCGAAACGGGAGAAGTTAAAATAAGCTGATCGGTCTTGTTTTTCTTTTCGTCGCCCAAAAGCCGCATTGAGAGCACTGTTACAAAGACGATATCGATAAAGAATATCCAGAAACCGAAATAATTTCCGACATATCCCGTGTTCTGCCAAAGAACAAAAATGGAAAATACGACCGCAGAAAGCAAAGTATAAACGCCGAGGCAGAACCAGCCGTAACCCGTTCTGAAAGCGGAGACAAGTTCTTTTTTAATTATCGCTTTCATCGTCCGTTTCCTCACTTTCCGTTTTTTCCGGCTCGGAAGAAATAAGGGCTGCCTTGCCGGTGTTTTTATCGACTATTTTAAGGAATATATCTTCAAGGCTTACGCCGAGAGGAGTTATCATGAGAATATACCAGCTGCGTTTCGCACATTCGTCGAAAAGAATTTTTCTTATATCGACGTTTTTATCCGCTTCGACGATAATATCGACCGTTCCTTTTTCAAACGATCCGACAAACTCGGCTTTCGCAACGCCCGGCAAAGTCGAAATGACGGAAACCACCTCGTCTTCGGGAGCGGAAAGACGAACGCCGTAACGGCTGTTGGGGCCTACGTTCTGCGAAAGGGTTTCGATATCGGCGTCCATTAAAATTTCGCCTTTGTTAAAGATGAGAACCCTGCCGCAGGTTGCCTGAATTTCGGAAAGGATATGCGACGAAATAAGAACGGTTTTCCTTTCGCCGAGTTTCTTTATCAGATTTCTTATTTCGACGATTTCCCTCGGGTCAAGTCCTGCCGTCGGCTCGTCGAGAATTAAAATTTCGGGGCTTCCGATAAGGGCTTCGGCAAGTCCGACTCTCTGGCGGTAGCCTTTCGACAGATTGCGGATAACCCTGCCTTTGACATCGGAAATTTTGACGATTTCCATTACCTCGTCGAGATGTTTTTTCTTATCGAGTTTGCATTTTTTCAAATCAAAAACGAAAGAAAGATATTCCGCAACGGTGAGTTCGGGATATACCGGCGGAATTTCGGGAAGATAGCCGATAAGCTTTTTTGCCTCGGCGGGCTTTTCCAGAATATCGTTTCCGCCTATCTCGATTTTCCCGTAGGACGAAGATATGTAGCCGGTGAGCATATTCATAAGGGTGCTTTTGCCCGCACCGTTAGGTCCCAAAACGCCTACTATTTCTCCCTCGGCAACGGAAAAGGAAACATTATTTACCGCAAGATTTTTGCCGTATTTTTTTGTCAGACCTTCGACTTTTATCATCTGTCGGTTCTCCTCATATAAAATCCGCCTGCAAAGCGGTTCAATTTAATGATAGTCCGTTTTTCAGGCAGATTTGTGTTATAAATATTATTTTTCTTCCGATTTGACGACCGCGATTGAAAGTTCGTCAAGCTGTTTTTGGTCGACGGGAGCCGGACACTGGGTCATAAGCTCGGAAGCGTTCTGAACCTTCGGGAAAGCGATAACGTCTCTTATGTTTTCGGTTCCGGCAAGGAGCATTACGAGTCTGTCAAGACCGTATGCAAGTCCGCCGTGGGGAGGAACGCCGTACTTAAACGCGGTAAGGAGATATCCGAATTTTTCCTGAGCTTCTTCTTTTGTAAGACCTATCGTCTCGAACATCTTCGACTGCAAAGTGCTGTCGAAAATTCTTATCGAACCGCCGCCCGCTTCATAGCCGTTGATAACGATATCGTAAGCCTTTGCTCTCGCCTTTTCGGGAGCGGTATCGAGAAGGTCGACATCCTCTTCCATAACGGAAGTGAACGGATGGTGCATTGCGACAAGTCGCTGTTCTTCCTCGCTGTATTCAAAGAGCGGGAATTCGGTTATCCAGAGCATTTCGAACTTCTTGTCGTCGATTCTGCCGAGGCGTCTTGCCATTTCGCAGCGGAGAGCTCCGAGAGAATCGAAAACAATCTTATCTTTGTCGGCAACGATGAAAACGGTGTCGTTTTTCTTCAAGTTAAGAGCCGAAACAAGGCTTTGGAGTTCGTCTTCCGAAAGGAATTTTACAAAGCTTCCCGAAACCACGTCGCCGTATTTAAGCCATGCAAGACCTTTCGCACGGTAGGTTTTAACAAATTCGGTGAGGGCGTCGATTTCTCTTCTCGGCAGTTTATCGGCACTGTCGTCGATAACAATAGCTCTTACGCTGCCGCCGTTTTTGACGGTATCGGAGAAAACTTTGAAGCCGAAATCTTTGACGGTCTCGGTGATATCGTTTATTTCAAAGCCGAAACGAAGGTCGGGTTTATCCGAACCGTAGCGGCTCATAGCCTCTTTATAAGGCATACGGCGGAGCGGCGTCTGAACATCGTAGCCGATAGTTTCCTTGAAAACCTTTTTGATAAATCCTTCGTTTACTTCGATAACGTCGTCGACATCGACAAAGGACATTTCAAGGTCGATCTGGGTGAATTCGGGCTGTCTTTCGGCACGCAGGTCTTCGTCTCTGAAACAGCGTGCAAGCTGGAAGTATCTGTCAAAGCCCGCAACCATAAGAAGCTGTTTATAAAGCTGCGGAGACTGCGGCAGAGCGTAGAATTCACCGGGATGAACTCTCGACGGAACGAGGTAGTCTCTTGCTCCCTCGGGAGAGCTTTTTATAAGGTTCGGGGTTTCTATTTCAAGAAAATGATTGTCGGAAAAATAGTTTCTCGCGATATGGGCGACCTTGTGGCGGAGCATTATTATTCTCTGCATATCGGGACGGCGAAGGTCGAGATATCTGTATTTTAAGCGAAGTTCTTCGTTGACGTTCGAATTTTCGACAATTTCGAAAGGCGGAGTTTCGGAACGGGTGAGGATTCGGAGATCGGAAATCGCGACTTCGATTTCGCCCGTTTTCATATTTGCGTTTACTGCCTCTTCCCCTCTCTTGCGGACAACTCCCGTCGCGGCGATAACATCCTCGCTGCGGAGAGTATAGGCGGTGTCGAAAAGTTCTTTGTTTTCGGCGGCGTCAAAAGTGAGCTGCAAAACGCCGCTTCTGTCGCGGAGAGTAATGAAGATAAGTCCGCCGAGAACTCTTCTTCTCTGAACCCAGCCTGCGACCGTTATTGTTTTTCCGCAGTCGGCGGAAGTGAAATCGGTGCAGTAGCCGCTTCTTTTTATTCCCTTAAAGCTTGAAATTTTCATTTTATTCTTCCCCTTTTATAATCTTTGCGATATCGTCAAAGGCAACGTCCGTGCTGTCGCCGTTTTCCATATTGCGAAGAGTGAGTTTTTTATTTTTTACTTCGTCGTCGCCGATAACCGCCGAGAAACGGGCTTTTACCTTATCGGCATATTTCATCTGTGCTTTCAGACTTTTTCCCATAAGGTCGGTTTCGGCAAAAATACCCTCGGAGCGAAGAGCCGACGCAATGTTTTCCGCGGCGTCGAGAGCTTCGTCACCGATATTTGCAAGATAGATATCGGGCGTTCTTTCTTTTCCGAAAGAGTGACCCGCGTTTTCCATTACCGAAACGAGGCGTTCGATACCCGACGCAAACCCGAGACCCGGGACATCGTTTTTACCGTCGATTTCTTTGACGAGAAGGTCGTATCTGCCGCCCGCAAGGAGGGCGAGCCCTGTGTCGGGGTCAAGAAATTCGAAAACGGTTTTCGTATAATAATCAAGGCCTCTTACGATATGAGGATCGCAGACAAACTGGATATTCGCCGCCGTCAGTTTGGCTTTTACTTTTTCGTAATGCGAAGAACAGTCGTCGCAGAGGTAATCGGTTATGAGAGGAGCTCCCTTTGCGATTTCCTTACAGACGGGGCTTTTGCAGTCGAGAATTCGCATCGGATTGCGGTTAAGTCTGTCTTTGCAGGTTTCGCAAAGCTCTTCCTTGCGGTTTTCGAAATATTCACGCAGCGACTGCTGGAATTTCGCACGACATTCGGGGCAGCCTATCGAATTTATCGTAAGGTTTGCCTTTATTCCGAGTTTTTCAAGGAAAGACGCCGCAAGTTTTATGATTTCGACATCCGCCGACGGGTCTTTCGGTCCGAACATTTCAACGCCGAACTGGTGGAATTCCCTGAAACGCCCTGCCTGCGGCTTTTCATAGCGGAAGCAGGAAATTATGTAATAGTCCTTTATCGGAAGAAGTCCGCCGAAAAGTCCGTGTTCGGAAGTCTGACGGGCGACCGACGCGGTGCCCTCGGG
>CAKSPP010000070.1 GCA_934481505.1 uncultured Eubacteriales bacterium | reverse complement strand
TTTTTTCAAGGTCGCAGCCTGCGTTTTCGGCAGCTTCAAAAAACAGCAGGTCGGCTTTTTCGCCCTCTCCTCGAAGCAGAAAATCGATTGACGGATATTCGCGAAGCAGTTTTTCGCAGCTTTCCGAAGCTTCGGGACCTCCGCAGAAAATTATCGCGTCGGGACGCAGCTTTTTCAAGTCGGAAACAACGCCGAGCGTTTCTTCCTTATTGAAAACATAAAGCGAAAAACCGTAAATATCCGCGTTTTTAATATAAAGGTCGGCGACGACTTTTTCGGGTTCGTTGTTTATTGTATATTCCGAAATTTCAACTTCTCTGCCGTATTTTTTCGTGTACGCCGCAATCGAGCGGAGGGCAAGGGAAGTGTGGACGAATTTGCTGTTTAAGGCTGACAGGACTATCTTCATTTTTGTCTCCGTAAGGTTTTATTTCTAATTCTAACACGAGCGGACGGAAATTGCAAGGCAATATTTTCATATTTGTGGATTTTTTGCGTATTTTGTTGACAAAGAAATTAAAAGATGTTAAAATGAAGCAACGAAAGGTCAGGTGTATTAAATGACGAAAAAGAAGACCGTACTTTCTGCGATATGTCTTATACTTCTTGTGTTTATTATGTGTTCCTGCTCTTCTTCGGATCTTATCAACAGCTACCGCTATAAGATTTCCGATAAAGACCTTGAACTGAAAATAGGGGAAGGCTACGCTCTTTCCGTGATAGGAACGAGTGCTTCGGATATTGCCAAAACAACGATAGAATGGTCGTCGTCCGACGAAAAAATAGCGACCGTCGACGAAAACGGATTTGTCGTTGCGAATTCCGAGGGAACGGCAACCGTTACCGCCAAGGTTTCTTCCGCCGCCGAATCGTCGGAAAATATAAATGTCAGCTATAACTGCAAAATTAAGGTTGTCAAAAACGGCGTAACTCTCGAAAAATTCGGTTATCCCGACGCCGAGATCGAAATAGTCAAAGGTCAGACTTTCTCTCCGAGACTTACCGTTTATCCCGGAAACGCCGATAACCGCAGCTATACCGTAACTTCGTCCGACGAAAATATCGTGTCGGTTTCTGCCGACGGAAAAATTACGGGCGTTGCCGTCGGAAAAGCGACGATTACCGCAAAAACCGATGACGGCTCTTTTTCGTCCGTCGCAAAAGTAACCGTTTCGGAAGAAAAGAACCTTGTCACAAAATTTGTTATCGATAAAGATACTTTGTCCCTTACAACGGGAGATACCGAACAGCTCACCGCGACCGTCACCCCGTCGAACCTCGGACTTGAAATAACCTGGTCGTCAAGCGACCCGTCGGTTGCAACCGTTTCGTCCAAGGGCGTCGTCACCGCAAGACAGAGAGGTAAGGCGACGATTACCGCAACAGTCCACGATATCCTTTCCGAAAAAACGGCTTCCTGCGAAGTCACGGTCGAGGACGAATCAAACGAAATAAAGGCAACGGGTCTTTCCTTTGCGACAAGTGCTTTCACTTTGACAAGCGGAGATACAAAGGTCTATAATTTCAAGGCGACCGTAACCCCGACAAACACGACAAACGTCGTAAGCTGGACTTCTTCAAACCCGTCTCTTGTTTATGTAAATTCGAAGACCGGCGACTTCCAGCTCAAAGGAACCGTCACCGAAACAACGACCGTAACAATAACCTGCCGCGTCGGTGCACTTTCGAAAAAAGGAACCGTAACGGTTAATCCCGCAAACGAAAATCTGCCGACGATAACGGTTACTCCGTCGATGAAGTCTTCTTTCAAGGTCGGCGAAAAATCGACTCTTAAACTTACGTTCTCCCCGTCGATAAGTGCGACTGAGAAAAAACAGCTTCTCGTTTCCTTTGACGACAGCTTCACCGAATATTTCAATGTTTCGGTAAACGATATCGGAGACTATACGATAACCGCAATCAAAGAGGGCAGCGGAACTCTCCGCTTCACCGTCACGTCTTCTTCGGGAAGATATGAATACAAAGCCTCGACCCACGCCTTTAATATAGGTACGGAAAGCGGCAATCTCACAATAAAGACGAACAACAGCCTTTCTCTTAATGTCGGCGAAACTTCCGACAGCTGGTTTACTCTCGAAAAAGACGGAAAAGTAATTTCCGCTTCCGAAGCGGGCGTTAAATTCACAACGGACGACGCTTCCGTTGCTACCGTCGATTCTCACGGTAAGATAACCGCAAAGGGCGAGGGCAAAACCACGGTAACAGTTTCGGACGGCAGCGTTTCGAGAAGTATCGAAGTCACCGTCACCGCCGAACAGAAGGTAACTCATTCCTTGAAGGAATCGTCGTCGAAAATCACGGCGGACACTCCCGTAAACTTTACATTTGACGTTTCGGGTTCCGAAATTTCCGATTTCGAAATTTCCGTTTCGGACGGCGAAAACTTTGTCGCCGAAAAATCGTCGGTCGGCAAAACTCAGGCGACGGCTTATGTCGCAATAAAGGACGGAGCCGCTCCTACGGGAACCGTAACCGTCACGATTACCGTAACTCTCAAAAACGGACAGACGATAAAAGAAACCAGAATCCTCACGGTGGAATAATATGGTAAAAGTAAAAATAAAAAAATTATCCGATAAAGCAAGAATCCCCGAATACGGCTCTCTCTTTGCCGCAGGGGCGGACTTGTACGCCGTAACCGACGGAAGAGTCGAAATTCTTCCCGGTCAGACCAAAATGATAAAAACCGGAATTTCGGCGGAAATCCCGGAGGGATACGCGGGGCTTGTTTACGCGAGAAGCGGCCTTGCCTCGAAAAGAGGTCTTGCTCCCGCAAACAAGGTCGGGGTTATAGACAGCGACTACCGCGGCGAAATCATGGTCGCACTGCATAACCATTCGACCGAAAAACAGGAAATAGACGACGGCGAGAGAATCGCCCAGCTCGTCATAACCCCGTTTTTACGCGTTGAATTCGAAGAGGCGGAAAGCCTTTCCGAAACGGAACGCGGCACCGGCGGCTTCGGCTCTACCGGAACAAAATAATAATATTCGAATTCGGAGAGTGGAACTCTCCGAATTTGTTTTGGATGAAAAAATGATAATAAACACAGGCGGCAGAACCGATACGGTTCAATATTTTTCAAAATGGCTCTTAAAGCGTTTCGACGATGGGTTCGTTTATTCGCGTAATCCGCTTTTTCCGAATAATGTAACAAGATACGAACTTACGCCCGGAAAAGTCGACTGCGTCGTTTTCTGCTCGAAAAATTACGAACCGATACTTCCCGATATCGAAAAGATAACATCGAAATTCAACACTTATTTTTATTACACGATAACCGCCTACGGAAAAGACGTCGAACCCGGCGTTCCGTCAATTTCGGAAAGTATCAAAACTCTGAAAAAGCTGTCTTTGCTTGTCGGCAAAAACCGCGTTGCGTGGCGGTACGACCCTGTGCTGCTGACATCGGAATATACCGTAAAAAGACATTTCGAAACTTTTGAATATATGGCGGAAGAGCTTTCGGGATATGTCGACCGCTGCATTTTCAGCTTTGTCGAGATGTATAAAAAGCTTGAAACGAATATGCCCGAACTTATTCCGATAACAGAAAGCGACAGGCAGCGTATTGCCGAGGGACTCGGAAAAATCGCAGCAAAACACGGGCTTTTAATCCAGACCTGCGGAACCGACGGGGATTTTGAAAAATTCGGGATTCACCGTTCGGGATGTATGACCCTTGACATTCTCGGCAAGGCAAACGGCGTTGAGTTCAAAAACCTCAAACATAACGGAACACGCCGCGGCTGCCATTGTATTGAAAGCCGCGATATCGGGGCATACGACACCTGCCTCAACGGCTGCAAGTATTGTTACGCCAATAAAAACCCGAAAAAAGCGTTCGAAAATTATAAATATCACGACCCCGCGTCGCCATTGCTTTTAGGGCATCTCCGCCCGACCGATAAAATTTCCGACGGCACTCAGAAAAGCTTCATTATAAAAGGACAACCTTTTGAACAACTCACTCTCGAATAGCTCCGTTCCGAATTTTTTTTGAAATATTCACAAAAAAGATTGAACGGCGGTTGATATTATGTTATATTGTAGATTGGATAGAGAAAAACTTTCCGCAAAGGAGCAGTTTCAATGAAAAGAACAGAATTAAAGTCCGTTTTCGAAGATATCGGAAGTTTTGACGGCAAAGAAATAACCGTCGCGGGCTGGATAAGAACACTCAGAGATTCGAAGAAATTCGGTTTTATCGAAATCAACGACGGAACTTATTTCAAAAACACACAGATAGTTTTTGAAGACGGCGTTGTCGACAATTATAAAGAGATAGCGAAACTCAATGTCGGCTCGGCAATCTATGTCACCGGCAAGGTCGTCGCGACCCCCGAAATGAAACAGCCGTTTGAGATAAAGGCTGAAAAAATCGAAATAGAGGGCAGATCGACCCCCGACTATCCGTTGCAGAAAAAACGCCATTCGGTCGAGTTTTTGAGAGAGATCGCCCATCTCCGCCCGAGAACAAATACTTTTTCGGCGGTTTTCCGCGTCCGTTCGGTTGCGGCTTTCGCTCTTCATAAGTTCTTCAACGAAAGAAACTTCGTTTATGTTCATACTCCGCTCATTACAGGAAGCGACTGCGAGGGTGCGGGCGAACAGTTCAGAGTTACAACTCTCGATATGACAAATCCTCCGCTCACCGAAGACGGAAAAGTCGATTTCTCGAAAGACTTCTTCGGAAAGAGTACCAACCTTACCGTTTCGGGTCAGCTCAACGCCGAAACTTTCGCCCTTGCGTTTTCGAATGTCTACACTTTCGGTCCGACTTTCCGTGCCGAAAACTCGAACACCACCCGCCACGCCGCGGAATTCTGGATGATAGAACCCGAAATCGCGTTCGCCGACTTAAAGGACGATATGGCTCTTGCGGAAGATATGATAAAATACGTTATCCGCGAAGTTCTGGAAAAATGCCCCGAAGAAATGAAATTCTTCAACAACTTCATGGATAAAGAGCTTCTCGAAAGACTCAACGCTCTTGTCAACGCTGAATTCGGCTGCATAACATATACCGAGGCGGTAAAACTCCTCGAAGAGCATAAAGACGAATTCGACTATCCCGTTTTCTGGGGCTGCGATTTGCAGACCGAACACGAGAGATATCTCACTGAAAAAATCTTCAAAAAGCCTGTTTTCGTCATCGACTATCCGAAAGAAATCAAGGCTTTCTATATGAGACTTAACGACGACGGCAAGACCGTTGCCGCAATGGACCTTCTTGTTCCCGGCGTCGGCGAAATTATCGGCGGAAGCCAGAGAGAAGAAAGAGAAGACTATTACAAAGCCGCTCTCGAACGCTGCGGACTCAAAGAAGAGGATTACTGGTGGTATTCCGACCTCCGCCGCTACGGCAGCGTAAAACACGCGGGCTACGGCCTCGGCTTTGAAAGACTTATAATGTATCTTACGGGTATCGGCAATATCCGCGATGTAATTCCGTTCCCCAGAACAGTCGGAAACGCTGAGTTTTAATATAAAAAGAAGGTATTGGTAAATGCTCAAAGATCTTTCAAAAAGCGAACTTAAAACACTTCATGACAGTCTCGTAAAAGAGTACGCTTCATATAAAGAAAAACACCTTTCCCTCGATATGTCGAGAGGAAAGCCCTCTTCCGAACAGCTTGACCTTTCGGAAGACCTGCTCGGAATTATCACCAAAACCGAACAGTGTATCGCCGCCGACGGCACCGACTGCCGAAACTACGGAGGACTTGACGGCATAAAAGAGGCAAAAGACCTCTTCGCACAGATCCTCGGAATGGCTTCCGGCGAAGAAACCATTGTCGGCGACAGCAGCAGCCTTAACATGATGTACGACACCATTGCCCGTGCAATGCAGTTCGGTGTTTACGGTTCCGAAAAACCGTGGGGTAAATATGATAAGATAAGCTTCCTTTGTCCGGTTCCCGGATATGACAGACACTTTTTCGTCTGTCAGACGTTCGGCATAAATATGATAAACATTCCGACAAACGACGACGGCCCCGATATGGATCTTGTCGAAAAATACGTTTCGGAAGACGAAACCGTCAAGGGTATCTGGTGCGTTCCCCGTTTTTCGAACCCCGAAGGAAAAGTTTATTCGGACGAAGTCGTCCGCCGTTTCGCAAACCTTTCTCCGAAAGCAAAGGATTTCAGAATTTTCTGGGATAACGCCTATGCCGTCCACGAACTTGAAGAAGACGCTCCCGTCCTCCTTAATTTAATGGACGAACTCCGAAAGACCGGAAAAGAGGATATGCTCTTTACATATACCTCAACTTCCAAGATAACTTTCCCCGGCGGAGGTCTTGCGGCTCTCGGTGCAAGCAAAAACAATATCGAGCTTATCAAAAATCAGATGTCCGCCCAGACAATAGGCCCAAACAAGATAAATCAGCTCCGTCATATCCGCTATTTCAAAAATCTTGAAGGCGTAAAAGCTCATATGAAACTTCATGCGGCTCTTCTCCGTCCCCGTTTTGCGGCGGTGCTTGAAGAACTCGACACGATAAGAGATTTGGGAATTGCCGAATGGACGGAACCGAAAGGCGGCTATTTCGTAAGCGTCGACCTTACGGACGGCTGTGCGAAGAGAACGATTCAGCTCCTTAAAGACGCAGGCGTAAAGATGACTCCTGCCGGAGCGACTTTCCCGTACGGAATAGACCCTCGTGACAGAAATATCAGAATCGCACCGTCCTATCCTCCCGTTGAGGAACTCCGAACTGCGATGAAGATGTTCTGCCTCTGTGTGAAAATTGCCGCAAGCGAAAAACTTCTTGAAAAACTTTCTTAAAAAACTCAAAGCCGCTTTCAGCCGAAGGCGGCAATTTTTTTATCAAAAAAAGCCGAGAGTTCACAAAAGCGTTACAGAAAAAGGTATTGACAAGGGGATTTTTGTGTGGTATAATAATTGAGCTGTCGCAAGAG
>CAKSPP010000069.1 GCA_934481505.1 uncultured Eubacteriales bacterium | reverse complement strand
CCGCAGGATGTCGCGTCGCAGATGCTCTTAAAAGAAGAACTCAATGAAGTCCTCGACACTCTTTCCGAAAGAGAAGCGAGAGTTTTAAGACTCCGTTTCGGTCTTGACGACGGCAGAAACCGTACTCTCGAAGAGGTCGGAAGAGAATTTAAGGTTACCCGTGAAAGAATAAGACAGATCGAAGCGAAAGCTTTGCGTAAACTGCGTCATCCGAGCAGAAGCAAAAAGCTTAAAGACTTCCTTGACTGATATGAGAATAATGGCAATAGACCTCGGAGAGGCACGCACGGGGATTGCCCTAAGCGACCCTTTGGGACTTATCGCAACGCCTTACTGCGTTTTTTCGGGGTACGGAAGAACCCGTCTTAAAGATGCCGTTCTCGATATCATAGCAAAGGAAAATGTCGGGCTTATAATTCTCGGCTATCCGAAAAGAACGGACGGAAAGCCCGGCAAAATGCAGGAAAAAGTCGAAAGTTTCTATACTTTCCTTTCAAAACGCACAGATGTCGAAATCAAGCTTATAAACGAGGCTTTTACGACGGTCATAGCGTCGCAGCATCTTCACGACATAGATATGAACGCAAAAGAACAGCGAAGTATGATTGACGCTGCGGCAGCAGCGGTTCTTTTGCAGGGATATCTTGATTCTTCAAAATAAAATATTGTTATACGAAAACAGCGGCACTCTTTGCCGCTGTTTTCGACATTTTCGTGAAGGCGGTTGACAAAACTAATACTTCGTGATATGATGTATAGCGTAACGGGAGGTATGATATGGATATTCAATTAAAACGGGGACTCTTGGATGTTTGCGTTTTGGCGGCAATCAAGAATGAAGATTCATACGGCTACAAGATTATAAAGGATATGAAACCGTATATCGAACTTTCAGAATCGACCCTTTATACCATTCTGAAACGCCTTGAAACGGCAGATATGCTGACTGTCCGCACCGTCGAACACGGCGGCAGGCTTCGGAAGTATTATCATATTACGGAGGCGGGGCAGAAGCGTATCGATGAATTCAATGTCGAATGGAAAGAGATTTTGGCGATTTATCAATTCGTGACCAAGGAGGATAATAATGAATAAACAGGAATTTCTCAAAGAGCTTAGGGGACGGCTTGCGGGCTTGCCCGAAGAAGATATAGACGAACGACTGACATTTTACGGCGAAATGATTGAAGACAGAATGGAAGAGGGACTTTCGGAAGAAGAAGCAGTTTCGGCGATAGGTTCGGTTGACGAGATAGTCACTCAGACAATAGCCGATATCCCTCTTGCAAAAATCGCAAAAGAAAGGATAAAACCCAAAAGACGGCTGAAAGCGTGGGAAATAGTTTTGCTTACGGTTGGCTCTCCGATATGCTTTTCTCTTGGAATTGCCGCCGTTTCCGTGGTTTTCGCACTTTACGTTTCTCTTTGGGCTGTGATTATTTCTTTGTGGGCGGTTTTCGGCTCTTTGACTCTCTGTGCTGCCGGAACGGTTCCTGCGTGCATCGTTTTTGCCTTTGACGGAAATATTTTCTCGGGTCTTATCTTGCTTTCCGCAGGATTTATCTGCGGCGGACTTGCAATCTTAATGTTTTTTGCTTGCAGGGAAACGACGAAGGGGATTTTGATACTTACAAAGAAATTTGCGATGTTTATTAAAAATTGCTTTATCAAAAAGGGGGAAGCGTAATGAAAAAGGCGACGAAAGCATGGCTTATTGCGGCAGGAATTCTTATTTTGACAGGCTGCGTACTTTTTGCGGTTTTGCTGTCTGGGCTTAAATGGGACTTTTCAAATCTTTCGACAGAAAAATACGAAACAAACATTTACGAGGTGGATAAAACATTCGGCAATATATCGTTTACGACCGACACCGCGGATATTTTCTTCGCGTTGTCCGATGACGGAAAATGCAGAGTGGAATGTTATGAGGAAGAAAACGCAAAACATTCCGTTTCGGTTGAAGACGACATTCTTACCGTAAAAATTAACGACAAAAGAGCTTGGTACGACTATATCGGATTTAATTTCGAGTCTCCGAAAATAACGGTTTATCTTCCTGAAACGGAATATAATGCCCTGCTTATTGAGGAATGTACGGGAAATGTCGAACTGCCGAAAGATTGTTCGTTCGGAAGCGTCGATATTTCAGCCACTACGGGCAATGTCGATATTTTCGCGACAATACGCAACGAGGCAAAAGTTAAAGCAAGCACGGGAAATATTCGTGCGGAGAATATCTCTGCGGAAACTCTTGATTTTTCCGTTACAACAGGCACTGTTACGGTTTCGAATGTGGTCTGCAAGGGCGATGTCTCCGTTAATGTATCGACAGGTAAGGCGAATTTGACCGATATTTCCTGCAAAAATCTGACTTCAAGCGGAAGCACCGGCAATCTTTCTTTGAATAATGTCATCGCCGAAGAAATGATGTCCGTAAAAAGAAGTACGGGAGATATCAGTGTCAAAGACTGCGATGCTGCCGAAATATATATGAAAACAAGTACCGGCAGCGTTTTCGGCAATTTCCTTTCGGATAAAGTGTTTGTTACCGATACGGGCACCGGAAGTGTCAATGTCCCCGAAACCGTGACCGGCGGAAAATGCGAAATTAAAACGAGTACAGGAGATATAAAAATAACTAAGTGAATAAAAGCACCGCGTCGCGGTGCCTTTATTGGGACAAATGAAATACCACCCGCTATGCGGGTGGATATTTCTTTTTGCGTAAAATTATTTTTTACCTCGATTTTACAGCGATTGTCTTATGAATTTTACCGCAATAGGGTAAAATAGGGTTGTATGAAAAAGAAAGGATATTGAAGAAAATGAAAAAAATGAAGAAAATTATCAGTTTACTCGTTATTGCTGCAATGATTTGCACACTCTTTATCGGTTGTTCTTCGAATAACACCGGAGTTTCGACCGACGGATCGACATCCATGAGCTCCGTTATCGGTGCTTTGTCGGAAGTCTTTGAAAACGATACCGGAATTTCCGTAACATATAACGCTACGGGTTCGGGTTCGGGAATTCAGGCTGTCAAAGAAGGCCGCTGCGATATCGGACTTTCAAGCAGAAATCTTAAAGATGAAGAAAAACAGTCTGGACTTGTCGGAACCGTTCTTGCGTATGACGGAATCGCCGTTATCGTAAATCCCGAAAATCCCGTTTCCGACCTTGATACCGAAACAATTACAAAAATTTACACAGGTGAAATAACCAACTGGAAAGACGTAGGCGGCGACGACGCGGAAATCGTTCTGATAGGCAGAGAAGCCGGAAGCGGAACAAGAGACGGGTTTGAATCCGTTACCGATACTTCCGGTAAATGCCAATACCGTCAGGAACTTACTTCCACGGGCGACGTTATAACCACCGTTGCGGGAAATCCGAACGCCATAGGATATGCTTCTCTTGCGGCTGTAAAAGACAGTGTAAAAGCTCTTTCCGTCGGCGGAGTTTCTCCGAGCGAAGAAACCGTCAAAAGCGGCAGTTATGTAATACAGAGACCTTTTATTCTTGTTACGGGAGAAAACGAAAAACTTTCCGAAAACGCACAGAAATTCTTTGATTATGTCACTTCCTCCGCAGCAGGAGAAATTATTGCAAAAGCAGGAGCTGTTCCCGCAAAATAAAACCGAGGTATTTCAATGAAGAAAAACAGGTTGCTTGAAGACATAGTTCACGGCATATTTTTGATTCTCGGACTTATTACCGTCGGCTGTGTTCTCGTAATCACGGTATATCTTATCATTTCGGGTATTCCGGCAATAAAAGAAATAGGGCTTATAAATTTCCTGTTCGGAAAAGAATGGGCGTCGACCGCCGCCGAACCGAAATTCGGAATTCTGCCCTTTATTTTAACGAGCGTCTACGGCATGGCGGGAGCTCTTCTTATCGGCGTTCCTATAGGGTTTTTTACGGCGGTATATCTTTCAAAAGTCGCAAATAAAAAGGTCAGACGCGTAATGGAAAGCAGCGTAAATCTGCTTGCGGGAATTCCGTCGGTTGTTTACGGTCTTGTCGGAATGTTGGTGCTTGTCCCTGCGATAAGAAAAATTTTCGGGGTTCCAGACGGGGCAAGTTTATTGGCTGCAATAGTAGTGCTTGCGGTTATGATTTTGCCGAATATAATAAAAGTTTCTATTTCCGCCCTTGACGCGGTTCCGAAAGAATATGAAGACGCGTCCCTTGCTCTCGGTGCGACCGAAACGGAGACTTATTTCAAAGTTTCGGTTCCTGCCGCAAAAAGCGGAATTGCCGCCGCCGTCGTTTTGGGCGTCGGACGGGCAATAGGGGAGGCAATGGCTGTAATGATGGTCGCGGGAAATGTCGCGAATATGCCGTCCCTTTTCCAAAGTGTCCGTTTTCTTACAACCGCAGTTGCGAGCGAAATGTCTTATTCAAGTCCCGGAAGTTTGCAGAGAAACGCACTTTTTTCGATAGCACTGGTCTTGTATCTGTTTATTTTGCTTATAAACGCGACGCTTAATTTCTTTTTGAAACGGGAGAAAAAGAGATAAAATGAAAAAGAGCAGAAAATTTTATATATATTTAATGAAAGCCCTGATGTTTGTTTCTGCGGTTCTTGTCGCGGCTCTCGTTTTGTTTTTGTTCGGGTATGTTATTGTCAGAGGTCTTCCTCATATTTCGTGGGAATTTCTGTCGACAAAACCGAGCATTATCGCCGAGAGAATCGGTATTCTTCCCGATATTCTGAATACTTTATATATCGTTATTGCAACAATAGTGATAGTTCTGCCCTTGGGAGTCGGAGCTGCAATTTACCTTACGGAATATGCTGGAAACAAAAAAATCGTCTCCGCTATCGAATATGCGGCGGAAACGCTTTCGGGAATTCCGTCGATAATTTACGGACTTGTCGGAATGCTGCTTTTTTCCAATAATTTCGGAACAAGCCTTCTTGCGGGAGCTTTGACCCTTGTTATAATGAATTTGCCGACGGTTATGCGTACAACGCAGGAAAGCTTAAAAACCGTTCCGCAGGCTTACAGAGAGGGTGCTTTCGGGCTCGGTGCGGGAAAATGGAGGGTTATCAGAACTGTCGTTTTGCCGGGGTGCGTCGACGGAATAGTTACCGGCTGTATTCTTTCTGTCGGAAGAATTTTGGGCGAATCTGCGGCTCTTCTTTTCACCGCGGGCTTTGCTCATTCTCTTAACGGAATAATCGAGGGGCTTGCAAGACCCGGAGCTACTCTCACGGTCGCTTTGTATGTATATGCAAAAGAAGAAGGCGAATTCGGAGTTGCTTTTGCCATTGCCGCAATATTGATGATTCTTACTTTGCTTATAAATGCTGCGGCAACGGCTGCCGGGAAACATTTTGCTAAAAGGAGAGGCGTATGAACAATATAATGACGGCTGAAAATCTGTGCCTGTGGTACGGAGAAAATCAAGCCCTAAAAAATATAAATATAAATATTCCGGAAAACAATATCACCGCTCTTATCGGGCCGTCGGGCTGCGGGAAATCCACTTTTCTGAAAACGCTCAACCGAATGAACGACCTTATTCCTATTGTCAAAATTACGGGAAATGTTTCTTATGACGGAAAGAATATTTTCGATAAAAATGTAGATGTGAACGAGCTTCGCAAAGAAGTCGGAATGGTTTTTCAGAAGCCGAATCCTTTTCCTATGAGCATTTACGACAATATCGCTTACGGTCCGCGTACCCACGGAATAAAAAACCGTGCAGTCCTTGACGAAACGGTCGAAGAGGCTCTTCGAGGAGCTGCCATATGGGACGAAGTCAAAGACAGACTCAAAAAGAACGCTCTCGGTCTTTCGGGAGGACAGCAGCAGAGACTTTGCATTGCCCGTGCGTTGGCTGTAAAACCGAAAGTTCTTTTGATGGACGAACCGACCTCGGCTCTTGACCCTATTTCAACTTCGAGAATAGAAGATCTGACTTTACAGTTAAAGGAAAAATATACCGTCGTAATGGTTACCCATAATATGCAGCAGGCGGTAAGAATTTCCGATTATACGGCGTTTTTCCTGCTCGGTGAACTTGTTGAGTTCGGGGAAACCGAAAAGATATTTTCACAGCCGGAAGACAAACGCACCGAAGATTATATTACGGGAAGGTTCGGATGATTATGAGAAACAGATTCGACGAACAGCTTGAACTCTTGAATAAAAAAATGACGGAAATGGGTGCGGAATGTGAAAGCATTATCGCTCTTGCCGCAGAAGCATTGCTTTCGGGAAACACCGCCGATGCAAAAAAAGCAATGGAACAGGGGCACTCAATCGACCAAATGGAGCGGGAAATAGAGAATATCTGTCTCAAACTTCTTCTCCAACAGCAGCCTGTCGCAAGAGACTTGCGGGTTATTTCCGCCGCTCTTAAAATGATTACCGATATGGAAAGAATCGGCGACCAGGCGGAGGATATCGCGGAAATTATCGTTTTTCTTAACGGAAGAACGGGTGCGGAGTGCCACGGAATAAGAAAAATGGCGGAAGCAACCATAAAAATGGTCACCGACAGCGTTGACGCTTATGTCCGCGGAGACTTAAAGCTTGCCGAGGAAGTCTGCAAATACGACGATGTTGTCGATAACGATTTTTCGCAAATCAAAAAAACGCTTATCGAAATGATTGCAGAAAATCCTTTGGACGGAGAATATGCCCTTGATATTCTTATGATAGCGAAATATTTTGAGCGTATCGGCGACCATGCGGTGAATATTGCCGAATGGGTCGGGTTTTCGGTCACTGGCGTTCATAAAAAATTCTGAAAATAATTTTCAAAGGCTCTTGACAGAGCCTTCTTCTTTTGCTATAATAAGCGTACTAAGTGATATGGTACACTTATTTCGGAGGATGTTATGATAGATTTTGTAAATATTACAAAATGTTTTGACGGAAAAACGGTGCTTGACGGCGTTTCTTTTTCCGTAAAGACGGGCGGCGTTTTCGGGC
>CAKSPP010000068.1 GCA_934481505.1 uncultured Eubacteriales bacterium | reverse complement strand
GGACTTATTTCGGTCGTCGCTCTCGGTTTTAATCTTTACACCGGAAAGATAGGCTACATTCTCGATAACGACGGGGCGTTCTTTGCCGATACCGTTCTTTCGGTTTTCGGAAATTTCGTCGGCTGCCTTGCGGTCGGATTTCTGCTGTCGCCTGTCGGGAATGTCGCCACCATGACCTCGGCAAAACTTGAAAAAAGTCTTCTTACAACTTTTGTAAACGCCGTGATGTGCGGACTTCTTATCTATGTCTGCGTTGAAATTTACAAACGGAAAAACACATTTATCGGAATCCTTTTCTGCGTTCCGACTTTTATTCTTTGCGGATTCGAACATTCGGTCGCCGATATGTTCTATTTTATAAACGCGGGAAACCTGTCGGGGGCAGTCTTCGTATTTTTGCTCGTCGTAATCGCGGGCAATGCCGTCGGAGGACTCTTTTTCCCGTTTCTTTCGAAAATAATCGGTAAACTTGAAAAATAACAAACAGGGGAGGAAATATCATGGAAAACATCAGAGAATACAAATGTCCGTGCTGCGGCGGAGCTATTGAATTCGACAGCTCGTCGCAGAAAATGAAATGTCCGTATTGCGACACCGAGTTCGACGTTGAAACTCTTAAAGATTACGACGCCGAACTTTCAAAAGAAAAGCCTGACGATATGCACTGGGAAACGTCTGCCGGAAAGGAATGGGCGGAGGGCGAAACCGAAGGACTTCGCACCTATATCTGCAAATCCTGCGGCGGCGAAATCGTCGGCGACGAAAACACGGCGGCGACAGCCTGTCCGTTCTGCGGCAACCCTGTCGTTATGACGGGAAACCTTTCGGGAGACTTAAAGCCCGACTACATAATTCCTTTCAAGCTCGATAAAAAAGCGGCGAAAGAGGGGCTTATGAAGCATCTTTCGGGTAAAAGACTTCTCCCGAAAATCTTCAAAAGTCAGAATCATATCGACGAAGTAAAGGGCGTTTATGTCCCGTTCTGGCTTTTTGATACCGATGTCGACGCCGATATCAGATACCGTGCAACGACCGTGAGAACATGGAGCGACAGCGACTACGACTATACTGAAACCAGCTTTTATTCCGTTTTCAGAGGCGGAAATATCGGTTTTGAAAGAGTTCCCGTTGACGGTTCGTCTAAAATGGCGGACGACCTTATGGAGTCGGTCGAACCTTTTGATTTCAAAGACGCGGTTGATTTTCAGACGGCATATCTTTCGGGATATCTCGCCGATAAATACGACGTTACTGCGGATCAGAGCGTCGACCGTGCAAACGACAGGGTAAAACATTCGACGGAGGCGGCTTTTGCTTCCACCGTTACCGGCTATACGACCGTTAATCCCGAAAATTCAAGCGTCCGTTTTTCGAACGGCACGGCAAAATACGCTCTCTATCCCGTGTGGATACTCAACACAACATGGAACGGCGAAAAATATACCTTTGCAATGAACGGTCAGACCGGAAAGTTCGTCGGAAATCTTCCCGTCGATAAAAAAGCCGCCGCAAGGTGGACTTTCGGACTTACCGCCGCTATCGGGGCTGCGGTCTACGGACTTTCGTGGCTTCTGTGGCTCGCGGATATTCTTTAAGGAGGAAAGCGGTATGAAAAAAAGAATTTTAATTTTAACTGTTTGTATAGTTTGCTTTCTTTCCCTCTTTTCGTTTTCCGCTTTTGCCGAAACCGCAAGCCCGAGACTTGTTGACAATGCGGGGCTCCTTTCCGAAGACGAATATGAAACCGTCCTTGAAAAACTCAATACGACAAGCGAAAACCTTAATTTTGATATAGTGGTCGTTACGACCGATTCGGTAGGCTCAAAAACCGTAACGGAATACGCCGACGATTTTTACGATTATAACGGCTACGGATACGGTTCAGAACGCGACGGCGTGCTTCTTCTCATCTCAATGGAAGACCGCAGCTGGTGGATCTCTACCTGCGGTGAGGGAAAATATTCTCTTTCGAAATCGAAATGCGACTCGATCGGCGAAGATATTATTGAATATCTTGCCGAGGGCGACTATGAAAACGCATTTATCGAATTTGCCGACCGTTGCAGCGGATATGTTGTAAATTACAGAAACGGGAATGCCGACACAGATTACAACTACGAAAAAGAACCTCTCTCGATTCTTGCAATTCCCGTAAGTCTTGTTATCGGATTTATCATTGCCCTTATTGTCGTTGCTGTAATGAATGGAAAACTCAAAAGCGTAAAATTCCAGACCGCTGCCGACAATTATGTAAAAGAGGACAGTATGAACATAACCGAAAGCCGCGATCTGTTCCTTTACAGAACCGTAACCAGCGTTGCAAAACCGAAAAACGACGATTCTTCGTCGGACGGCGGCTTCCATTCGTCTTCTTCAGGAACAAGCCACGGCGGAAGCGGCGGACATTTCTGATATTACAATAACTAAAAAGAGGAAATATTGAATAAATGACATTCAACGGCTTCGGAAGTATCCCCGTATTCTTTGCGGTGACTTTCATTATTATAATTCTGGCGGCAATTCTTATTTTCGGCACCGTCATCAGCACATTTATAAAGAGGTTCCGTTCTTTCGGCTCTTTTCGGAATATAGATGTGTCGTCCTTTGACGATTTCGAAACAAGACCCCGTTCTCTTTCGGGAAGAGACAGCCAGCTTATTCCGAAAATCCTTAAAGATTTTCCCGATTTCAACGTTACTTCGGCGAAAAGTGCAGTAAGGGAAAAACTAAAAGAAGAACTTTCGGGAGTAACAGACCTGAAAATCCACAATGTCGTTATAAACGGATATACGGGAACTCCCGTCGAAAAAACGATAATTTTTCAGGCGGCTCTGCAATATTCCGAAAACGGAAAAACCGTTCAGAAAAGATATGTTCTGCATTACGCTTTCATTATCGAAAACGGAAAAGTCGCCGCTGCGAACTGCCCGAACTGCGGTGCTCCGATTTCTGGTTTTTCGGAAAAAGAGTGCGAATACTGCGGCACCAGGCTTGTAAATGTAATGGGGAACACCTGGAAATTTACGGAAATCTATGAGGATTAATGAAGGCTCGAAAATGGATCTTGAAAAAAACGGATTTCTTACCGAAATGCATTTACATACTTCCGAATCAAGCGTTTGTGCGGAGATGTCTGCCGCGGATATCGTTCGACTGTATCACAATCTTGGTTATAAAACGCTTATAATAACCGATCATATGTCGGATTGGTATGTGAAAAATACTCACGATCCGAAAAAACGTATTGACAAATTTCTTTCGGGATATCGTGCGGCGTTTTCGGAAGCCGGAAAAATAGGGATGAACGTTCTTCCGGCAATGGAATTAAATATTAAAACAAAGCCGAATGATTACCTTTTATACGGAGCAAACGAAGAAGTCTTTTATTCAAATCCGGATCTTCCGAGTTTTTCGGAGAAAGAATTGAGAGAATTCGCAAAAATAAACGGACTCTTGATAGTTCAGGCTCATCCGTTCAGAGGAGAATGCAGACCTGCTTCGCCCGAAAATATCGACGGTGTAGAGGTTTGGAACGGGCATCCCGGCTGGTTTTCTCCTGAGCAGTCTTTGAAAGCAGAGGCTTTTGCGGATAAATACGGATTAATAAAAACCGCTGGCTCTGATTTTCACGGCGGAAAATGTGTTGCAGGAACCGGACTTTTGTTTCCTGAAGAAATAAAAACCTGGGAAACGGTGCTTGTTCTGCTGAGAACCGGTAAGTTTTCCCCAATTAAATCTTGTGTCTTTGAATAAAAAAAAGCGTCCGCAATGCGGACGTTTTTTTAATGTTCTGTTTTATTTTCGATTTTTCTTTTTTCTTTCATCAAGGCATACCCCTCAAACATATCGAGGTCGTCTTTTGTGGTTATCTTTATGTTGTTCTGAGAGCCTTTCGACAGATATACCGTATCTCCGAGTTTATACATAAGGCTTGTCGGATAAGGCTCTGTCGTTTCGAGAATTCCGGCGTCCTTGGCTCTTTTATATAAGTCTTTCAGATATCCGAAATTAAAGGCGTGCGGAGCGTTCAGAATCATTATACTGTCTCTGTCGACTCTCTTTTCGCTTCGGTCTCCGTCGTTTGTTCCGACCAAAAGATAGCATTTTGAAGCGGGGGTCGCGTTGCCTTTTTCTTTGCATACCGTTATCGCGTTGTTTATCGTTTCCCGATCGACAAAAGGGGAGACCCCGTAGTGGATAAGTGCTATATCCGAATCCGTAAGCATATCGGTAAGATTATTTATACCGTTCATTGCCGAATGTTGAAAGTTGTCGCCGCCCTCGGTTATCCGTATTACTTTTTTATATCCGTAATCTGCGACAAGTTCTTTCAAGTAGTCTATGTAGTCTTTATGACAGACGATTTCGATATTGTCGACATTTTCGTTTTCTTCAAAGGCGTCTATCGTATAGCAGAGAATCGGTTTTCCGAGGATTTTTATAAACTGCTTCGGAATATCCGCCCCGACTCTCGAACCGACGCCCCCGGCAAGAATTATTGCGGTTGTGCTCATTTTTCAGTCTCCCGATATTTTTCAAGTGCCATGTCGGCGTATTTCGTTATATTGCGGTAAACCGTCAGGAAAAAGAATCCGTCTTCCTCGCCGACGCTGCCTTTGTAAAGGCTCCAACAGAAGAAATAGAAAGCCCTGAACGCAACATAGGCGTAGGCGTGTCGCTCTTCCGTTTCTGAAATTTCTCTGCCGTAATATGCTTTGAGCAGCAGGTTTACTTCCTCGTCGGTATATTCATATCTGCATATAAGCCCGCAGATGTCGCTTACGGGGTCGTTGAGCCCTGCATATTCCCAATCTATAAGATACAGATCTCTGTCGGCAGTCGCAATGAAATTCGGTTCGTATACGTCGTTGTGACACAGAACTTTTTCTATGCCGAGTTCTTCCGATTCTTCGTCGGCAAAAGCTTTTAATTCGTCGAGCTTTTCAAGCATTTCGCCGAATTCCGAAAATAGGTTTCCTTTGGTTGCTGACGCCAGTTCCATAAGTCTTTTGCCCTCTTTAACATCGTCGAAAACCTTGGCGTATCCCGAGATGTTTGCGTTATGGAATTTTCTTAAATATTCCATTCCGATTTTAAGCTGATCGTGGTTTTTAATAAAATCGCAGGGGACAATATTGTCGATATAATATGAAAGCTTCCAGCCCGTCGGGTCGATATATATTACCGACTTGTCTATTCCGAGTTCTTTTGCCGCGGTCTGGGCTGTGATTTCGGTTTTTCTGTCTATAAGGTTTCCCGCGGTGCCTCCGGGGTGACGGTAAACATACACCGTATCATCGACCGAAAATTTGAACGATACGTTTGTGAGCCCCGACTGAATTACCGAAATATCGGTGATTTTATTCGGGTTGCAGCCGAGTTTTCCGCAGATATTGTTTACTATCTGCGAATCGACGTTCAGAAGAAAATCGGAATCGAACCGCCGCAAATCTTCAACGTCGTCGAACTCGAGAATGTCATTCGGGGAATATTTTTTTACATATAAAGTCAGTTCTTTTATATGCTTTCCGAAGAATTCTTCCCAGAACATATTCGCAATGCGGAAGCCGTCGATTTCCTTTTCCATAAGCTCTTTGTATTTTTTCGAAAAGCTTTCGTTGAAATAGGCGTGCCCGACCATCGCCGTGCCCGCACCTTCGCCGAAATAGCAGTCGGAAATAACGTCCGCGTCGGTATAATCGACCGAAAACTCTCTGAAACTTCTGTCGTAATATACGCACGCTCTGTAAGACCTGTTTTCGGTGTTTCCGTCAATAAACGGATTGCTTACGAAATAGTGATCGGCACAGCATATAAAGGTGTTTTTCAAAAAATCCCTTGCCGTGTAAAGCGAATAGAGATTTCCGTATTTTTCGAATTTATTGTTTACAACGAGTTTTACCTCTTTATATTTGTTTTCCAGATAGAAAAATTTTTCTTTCATAAAGCCGATAATGACGGCAATTTCTTCAATCCCCGCGGAAATCAGCTGTTCTATCTGTCTTTCTATAAGAACCTCGCTTCTTACCGTAAAAAGTCCTTTCGGCTTTTCATAGGTAAAGGGGGCGAATCTGTTCGATTTTCCCGCCGCTAAAATTATGGCGTTTTTCATTTTACCGAATTCCTTTTCTTATGAATCTTTTTTCTTCTGGATGTGATAAGCTATCTTCAAAGCCGTTTTCGCGGAAATAAAGCGGAGTCCGAAAGTTCCGAGTTTCATTTTTGCGGTCGGAACGATTATCACTTTCTTTTTGAACATATTGTCTATTGCATATTTTGCCGCAAAACTGCTTGAAATGCCTTTCATCGCGAATTTTACGTTTGCCCTGTCGTTAAAACCCGTGTCGACGGGACCGGGGGAGAAAGCCGAAAGAGAAACATTTTTCTTTTTACGGCGTGTTTCTTCGTATACTGCTTTGGTAAGTTGTAAAACATAGTTTTTCGAGGCATAATAAGAAGAAAGCAGAGGTCCTGCCATAAACCCGGCGGAGGACGCAACATTTAAGATATATCCGCTGTTTTTCTTCATGAAATCGATATAGAAAAGCTTTGTTAAGATATGAAGAGCGGTAATGTTGGTGTCGATAAGTTCAAGTTCTTTTTCGAGAGGAACCGTCTCGAAATCTCCGAAAGCACCGAATCCCGCGTTGTTTATTAAAATATCGATATTTTCGTTTTTCATCTTTTCATAAAGCGAAAAAACGTTTTCTCTTACCGAAACGTCGCACTGTATCGTCTCGCAGTTATTTTCTCCGAGTTCTTTTTTTAAGTCTTCAAGTTTTTTTTCGTTTCGTCCGACGGCGATAACGCTGTGTCCGAGGCTGACAAGATATCTCGCCATGTCTCTGCCTATTCCGCCGCTTGCTCCGGTTATCAATGCTTTCATAATCTTCACCTCTTCGATTATTTTACCATAAACTGCCGCATTTTGCAATAGGAAAGTTCAAATTTCCGACTCTTGCTTTTTGTCGTAAAAAGTGATATACTGTACCG
>CAKSPP010000067.1 GCA_934481505.1 uncultured Eubacteriales bacterium | reverse complement strand
ATCGGGATTATCCTTTTTTATCTCGGACGTAAGTTTAGAACCGGTCGAGGTGTCTCCCGGATAATAGACCGCGGAAAGATTTTTACAGCCCTTGAAAGCGTTATCTTCGATCTCGGTCACGGTCTGCGGAAGATATACGGTCGACAAAAGAGTACAGCCGTAGAAAGTCCAGTCGGGAAGAGAAGTTATTTCGGTCGCTATTTTTGCAAGCATAAGAGACGAACAGTAAGCGAAAGTCGAAGAGCCTATCTTTTTAAGGGATTTCGGGAAAGTGACCGAAGAAAGCGAATAGCAGCGGTAAAACGCCCTTGTTTTGAGGGTTTCAAGTCCCTGCGGCAGCGTTGCCGAAACAAGGCTTTCACATTCTTCGAACGCACTTTCGCCTATCGTTTTAAGCGTTTGAGGAAATGAAACGGATTTAAGCGATTTACACTGCGTAAAAGCAAAATCTCCGATTTTAACGATATCTTTTGAAAAAGAAACGGAAACGAGGTTTTCAAGCCCGTAAAAGGCAAGGTCACCGACGGAAGTTACTCCGTTTTCTATCTCGAAACGGCGGATAAACTTACGCTGACCGTACCACGGGGCAAAATCTGCCTCGTTGAAATCGGTCATATCGCCCGAACCCGAAATTTTAAGAACGCCGTCGGTAAGCGACCATTTGAGATTTGAGCCGCAGGTTCCCTCTTCGGCGAAAACGGGAAGAGTGAAAAGGGAAAAGATTACGGCAGCAATAAGGAAAAACGCCGCTGTCTTTTTAATTTTATTACGCATCGGCAGTCACCTTTTTGCGTTTTTTCGCTCTTACTTTCGCGATAATTACCCAAACGGTGCCGACGACGGCGGCAAAGAGTGCGTGCATGCCGAGGGTCGTTATGTAGCACCAGTACATTCCCGGTTTAAGGGACAGAAAATCGAAAAGAAGGTCGGTATTTCTGTTGTCTCTGAAAAATTCAAAGATGAAGCGGGTATATCCGAAAAGCATGAGCATTATCGGGAAAGAAAGCCCGTCGGGAACATATTTGCGTTTTTTGTTTCTCAAAGCGATGACGACCGCGATTATAAGGGCTGTTACCGCTTCGATAGGCTGTATCGGGAAGGTCTTCTGCTGAACAACGGGATTAAAAACCCCGAATTCGCTCACATACCCGTGGCAGCACCCGGCAAAGATACAGCCGAGATGGGCTATTCCGTGGTTGATACAGAGGCACGGAGACACAAAATCAAGTGCCGTCTTGTAGTCGATTTTCAGAATTTTTGCCATTATGAAGACAAAAACGGGAAGCCAGACGAATATTCTCACTATATTGTTGCCGCCGAAATTCTGGAATCCGTGGGCGACCCAATACAGAAGGAACATCCATATATAAGCCATGAGATAAACGGAAACGGTGAAAACCACCGATTTCCATTTCTCAATTTTGTATTTTTTACAGGTGCAAAGAAGGAAGATAAACAGTCCCACAAAGCCCGAGTAAAAGAATATCTGATAAAGTATTCCGCCGATACCGGCGTTTATTGCCCATTCTACCATATAATTAACTCCGTTTTTTTATTACTGCCACTCGGTAGTCGAATTCGACTGTTTTTCTCCGACATCTATACCGGACGGCTTGGTATCGGTCGAACCGTTCCATGTATAGGTCGTAACAGTTCTCGTAACGGTCCTTGTTTCGCCGGAAATGGAGGTGGCGGCACCGTTCTGTTCGATAACGGGGATAGCACGGCAGTGTCCGCTTATCGTAACGGTCGCTCCCGCATTATAGGTTCCGACAGTCTTCCATCCTGTGATGGTATTGCTTGAAGATGTACTGTAAGTCGCTCTTTCGATCTTCCACTTCGTCACCTTATACGGGGTAACCGTTCCCGTTACGGTTACCTGTCCCTGCTGGACTTCGATCTTTCTTGTTCCGGGATAATAGGTGTAGGTCGTATCTCCGCAGTTTGTCGTCGAAGTCATATAGTAAACATTTGCAGTTTCGGAACTTACCACGGTTATATTGGAAGGTTCCTGCATCGAATCCGACTTAATAACGGAGAAGGTGCTTGACGCGGGAAGAGTAACTTTAAGATTTCTGCCGTCGGGACTTGTTATCGGGTCGGGAAGCGTTACGTTTCCTTCAAAGCCCGTTGCGTCATTATATTCAAGTTTCGGCATTACATTGTTTGAACCTTTGACTTCAAGAGAATTTGTAAGATCCACGGTATATTCGACGCCGCCGTAAGTCATCGTCATTGTCGAGAACGTTCCGCTTACGGTACCTCTGGTGCTTGATCCGCTTGTGGAGTTTGCACTACCTATTCTTCCCATATATGCGGTGGAAGTCGAATTGCTCTTGTCGAAGACA
The DNA here is from genome assembly GCA_934481505.1 of uncultured Eubacteriales bacterium. Lineage (GTDB taxonomy): Bacteria > Bacillota > Clostridia > Oscillospirales > UBA644 > Geddesella. Next base: position 4,726 of record CAKSPP010000067.1, on the reverse strand, counting down.
AAGTCGCAATTGATATCATTGCCGTTTATCTTGGTCGGGAATGTCATCTTCGCTTCGCTGTAATTCGTTCCTGCATTCTCTATTTTAAGAGTTACGCGGGGAACGGAATATGAAGCGGAGAAGAAGCCTTCTTCTGCCTTGATACCGTAGAAGAGGTAAAAGTCTTCAAAATAGTTATGAATCTGAACGAACGCGATGCTTGTACCGCCGCCGAGGTTTACGTTTATGGTTTCGCTCGGTGCGGGAGAAATGCCGGTAAACTTGATTGTCGGTTTCTGCGAGCTTACGGTAAATGTCGGGGTATTTGTCGGAAGCGGAGACTTATCGGAGCCGTCGTAGGAGTAAGTTCTGTCGCCTACCTTGAAGGAAAAGACGGGATTATATTCGCCGGCAACGCGGATAGTCTGGCTTCCTGTCTGGGTAAAGTTTGCACCGTTTTCCGTAGCAAAACTTACGGTAAATTTCTCGCTGTCGGAAGAACCGGTAAGCGACGAAGAAGTGTATCCGCCGTAAGTCTTTTCGGACTGAGGAACTCTCGTATAGTCAAGTTTGACATCCGAAACGTTTTTAAGGGCTCTGCCCTGTTTATCGGAGATCTTTACATTGATTCCCGAAACGGTATAGCCGTCCATAAAGGTACCGGTAACATTATCGCCTGTCTTACCGAAGTCTTTGCTCTGACCTGCGGCAAAGGTTACATAGATAGTCGAAACAACATCGGTTACGATATCTTTACCCGAAAGGTCGAGGAAGACATAGTCTCCGTGGGTATCGTCTTCATATTCGTCAAGAGAGGTTATTTCATAAGCGGGATCGTATTCGTGGAAGTCGCCGTTATAGAACGCACCGCCTATCTTGACGCTTTCGAGCTTCCAGTTACCGTCCTGTGCGTCTGAGCGGACAGGAACTTTGAATATCCAGTTATTGACGGAAACATCGTCTATCGTCGTTCCCGTGCTCATTACGCCCTCGACGACAAGGCTTTCGCCGGTGACGGAATCTGTCATCTTGCCGTAAACCTTTTCAACCGCACTCGAATATGCAAGGCGGATAACGACGGACGCGTCATTTTCGGGAGCAAACTGATATTCCTTGCCGTCCATAGGCTGTTTATCGTAGTAAGCAACCGGGTCTTTCGGTTTCGCGTTGATTGTCGGAGCATTCGTCGCGACGTTTATGATATTTGAGCCCTGAGTGAGGCGGGAGAAGTTAAAGGTACCGGGAGAGGTGATATTGAACTGACCGACATATCTGCCTCTCGAAGAGTTCCATTCAAGGTCTGCGTTGAGGCCTTTGACGGAAGACCCGGACTGTGCGTAGTAGAGTTTAACATCGGTGAGAGCTTCAAGCTCGTTGCCGTTATTGTCGGTTATTATTGCGGAGAGGTCAAGAGTTACGGGGTTTTCAAAGGTAAACTTGGTCTCTTGATCAAACCATATTCTTGTTTTAAGACCGACATAGACGGTTATTTCTTTCTTGAAGTTATCGGCGAGTTCGTAATATTTGCCGTCAAGGATAAGATAGTCGAACTTATATACGCCCGAAGTGTTGAAGGTGACCGTGCCTGTCCACAGCATGGATGTCGAATCGTATTTGAGAGTTGCGGCAGAGGAAACGTTATCGTCGGTCATAAAGATCGCCTGAACGGTCTGCGGCATTTTTGTCGGATCATCCGCGACGAAACGCAGGTTTACATCGGCGGTGACGGACGATTCGGCGGTAAGCAAGGTCGCCTTTCCGTTTTCATCGCAAAGAGGAACCGCGAGGCTGCGAAGAGCAAAGCCCTTGACCGTTACTGTAACGGGATTTTCAAGGTCGTAGTCGACGCCGTCAAGACGGACGGTACGCAAGACGTAAGTTCCGGGGTATGCGAATTTCTGAACCGCTACCCAATTATCTCCCGACTTTGTGAAGGTGATTTCTTCTTCACGGGAGCCCTGGGTGGAGTTTACGGCACGCAGGAATGTTGCGGTAACGCTGTTCGGCTGGTCGCCGGTTACGGTTACGGTTACATTGGTCTGCATATTGGTGTCGGTATCGTAGTTGAATTCGGTCTTGTCGACGGACGCAGTAACGCTTCTTTCGGCAAGTTCGAGTTTTTCGTTTCCGATAGCGTTAAGGTCTGCGGTCGAGCCGAATTGGAGATTAAGCTGTCCCTGAATATCTGCGGCGGAAAGAACCTTGTCGTTTGTAAGAACGGTACCGTCAAGATAAACGACCGCGGTAATCTTAATGGGGACATTTCTTTCAAGAGCGGTTATTACGTTTATCTGTTCGCCCTCGGAGTTTGTTATTGTTGTGCTCGAAGAATCGACGACGATAGGAACGGTGACACGGCCGTTGATAGCATAGTAATGCTCGGTATCCATTACTGCTTCGGTAAGGATGTTTCCGTCTTCGGAGATAAGAGCTATCTTCATCGCTTTGAGAAGTTCAAGGCTCTGTGCCATATCGGACGGGGTTTCGGCATAGAAGGTGTAGCAGCTGCCCATACCCTGGGATGTGCTGTTTTTGGTGATGTTGGGGTCGTCCTGCCAGATACGGTTTTCGCCCTCGTAGCCAAGAACTATTTCTTCGGTATTGAATTTCTCTTTCGGAGTTCCGTCGATATATTCTGCGGGGATTTTGGCGTCGGGGTCTCCGTAATAGCTTTCAAGATAGTAGTAGTCGTTGTCTTTTTTATAAATGGTGACGTCTTTTATCGTAACTTCTTCGCCTGTATTCGGATCGGTATATTTTCCGTTTGCGGTATAGAGATCGACGGTAACTTTCATACCGTTTTCATCATAAAGTTCGTCGGTCGCTCTTGTTGTTACGGTCTGGATTACGGGTTTACCTTCAAGAGTGAGGTAGGAATAAGAAGCGTTTGTGCGGAGCCAGAAGTCGACGGCAAGACCGTAGGTATCTTCGGCTGTCGGAGTGCCGCCCTTAAAGGCGTCGGGCTTCGAATTCTTTGTCGTTTCAAGGTCGGTTGGAAGTCCGAAAGGAGCTGCGGCGTCGGTCTTTAATTTTGCGTAAACGGTAACGGTTCCGGCAATGGGAATTCCGGTCGCAGTCGCTTTAAGAGGTTTGTTTGAGATGATAGCCGAGCCGAGACGCTGGTCCATATTTTTGAGGATACCTTTTGTCGCTATCGCGGTATGGGGGTTCGACTCGCTGCTTCCGGTAAGATCGGTTGCGTTACCCATGCTGATATTTCCGCACTTTATCGTTTTGCCTTTATTTGTAACTATCAACGCGGAATTTATATCGACGACGGAATTGACAATTCCCGAGATTTCGCTCCAGTAAACCGTCGTTTTTGTTCCTGCGGCGACCTGATCGTTAAGTATCTTGAGTTTTGCGATCTGATTTTTAAGGTTTGTTCTGTCGGCTTTATACTGTGCAAAGGAATCTATCGAAACGCCGTTTTTGGTAAGATTTGCAGAAGACGCAGAGCAGAGGGTATCGAGCGTATAGTCGGGGTTATCGGCTGTCGCTGCACCGTTTTTAATCATTTTCTGCATATTTGCGAGGCTGACATAAGCGTTGCCCGCAGAGACCATGACTTTTTCGTCAAACTCGGTCATCATCGTGTAAAGAGGTTCAACATAATCGACGCAGTTCGCGGTGGAGTTACCTGTTTTGGTCGCTGCAAAAACACCGATAAGACCTCCGACGGATTTATTGAAGTCGTCGTTATTGACAAGAGCTGTGAAGTTCGATTTTGCGGTGTCGATATCGGTCTGAACCTGTGCCGCCATCTCCAAAAACTTCGCGTCGCCCTCGACATCGGTATAGGTAACAGAAGAAATCGCACGAACGCCCGGTTTCGGGTTTGACGCGTCAAAATAGCCGGGATTGCCGCCCGTGGGCTTTACCCAGTTCGAATATGCGAAGTCCGCATTAAGTCGCTGAATTCGTCCGTCACCGCCGTAGGTTGCTCCGCTCAAAGGATTTGAGAGCAGGCTGCTGCGGTTGAGCATTGCGGGACGCAAAGTCATATTTGCAAGTCCGTAGCTGTCGTCGGCGAGATTTACTATATTTCCCCATGTGACATTCTTTTCGACAACGGGAAGAGTGCTGTCCCCTACCTGCGACGCTCCGGGAGCGTTGCCGTCTTCGGGACAGAGAGCAATTTCCAAATTGCCGTTCGCGGTGACCGTCGTGTCAACCCCTGTAATTTCGGGAGACCACGAAAGAGTAAGCCACGCGAATGTAGCCGAAGTCATTGTTATCAGGGAAATTACGGCTATCATCAAAGCCGCAAAGACCTTTTCCTTTGCCTTCGGCAGGATACTCTTATATTTTTTTATATTTGCTTCGGTTTCTCTCATTTCAAGAAAGTCCTCCTATGAGATGAAATATAGTATTATTTATTCAGAATGAAGAATGGCATATATAATTCGGAAAGGGTTATGTTTCCGATTTTCTGCGTTACATAAAGGCGGTAGGTTCCGGGGGAAGAATGTCCCGTTTCCACCGTGATTTTGCCCTCGGTTTTTATATTTCCGTCGCTGTCAAAGGTATTCGGAGACGGGGTGACGGTGAATTTTTTTTCAGTCCATACCGAGTTTTCGAGTTTTTGGATTTCATACGATATATCAACGCCGTCGGAAGATTTTTGCCAGTCGGCATCATGCACGTTTTGTTTGTCGGAAATCATAAAATCAACGGTGCTGCCCGACGGAATGACGATAACCGCATTGGGGTCGGAAAAAGAAAGGGACGGGCTGTCATATGCGTA
>CAKSPP010000066.1 GCA_934481505.1 uncultured Eubacteriales bacterium | reverse complement strand
ACTATTATCTGAAGGGGAGAGGCTCCCATGCTCTGTGCGGCTTCGATAATATTCGGGTTTACTTCACGCAGACTGCTTTCGACAAGTCTTGAAACGAACGGGAATGACGCAATAACAAGCGGAACTATTGACGCCACTGTTCCGACCGATGTTCCGACAATCGCTCTTGTAAGAGGAATTACCATTATCATAAGGATAAGGAACGGAACCGAGCGGAGCAGGTTTATTACTATGTTTATGATATGTAAAAGCCAAGAGGGGATAGGCAATACGCCGTTTTTCTCGCCTGCAACAAGCAGAATTCCGAGAGGAAGACCGATAAGCAGGGCAAATGCGGTGGCTAAAACGGTTACATAAACGGTTTCCCATAATGCGAGAGGAAATTCGGTTTTCAAAATGTCGAGTGCTTCGGAAACAGCTTCCGGTGCGAACATATTACTTAACAGCATTCCAAACTACCTCCTCTGCGAGAATATCTTTTGTGTTTTGCAGATATTCTATCGTTTCTTTTACTTTTTCGTCGTCGTCGGGAACTCCCAGGAGCATATTGCCGTACATCTTATCTCCGATACTTTTTGTTGCGGCGGAAAGAATGTTGGCTTCAATATTCTTTTCTTTTGCCATTCTTGCTATAAACGGTGTTCTTGTTGCAAGAGCTCCGTTGAAAACAACTCTTATGCGGCGTTCTCCTTCGTGATTTTCGATGATTTCTTCGGCTCCGTCGGGGAAGACAAGGCGTTTTGCCGCCGCCGATTTCGGGCTTGCAAATACCGTTGCGACATCTCCCTCTTCGACAACGACGCCGTCGTCAAGAATTGCAACCTTGTTGCAGATGTCTTCAACAACGCTCATCTGGTGGGTTATTATGATAACCGTTATTCCGAGCTTTTTATTTATGTCTTTTATAAGTTCGAGAATTGAATGGGTCGTTTTCGGGTCGAGGGCACTTGTCGCTTCGTCGCAAAGAAGAACTTTCGGGTTTGTTGCCAACGCTCTTGCTATCGCAATTCTCTGCTGCTGACCTCCGGAAAGCTGTGCGGGATATGCGTTTGCTTTGTCGGGCAGTCCTACCGTTTCCAAAAGTTCAAGAGCTCTTTTCTTTGCTTCCGACGCCTTTACGCCGTCAAGTTCGAGAGGAAAGCAGATGTTTTTAAGGCAGGTTCTTTGCATAAGAAGATTGAATCCCTGAAAAATCATGGTAATGTCTCTTCTTGTTTTCCTCAGGTCTTTGGTGGAAAGCTTTGCAAGGTCTTTGCCGTTTATCAGAACTTCGCCCGAGGTCGGACGTTCAAGCATATTTATACATCTGACAAGAGTGCTTTTCCCTGCACCGCTCATCCCGATTATTCCGTAGATGTCGCCGTCGTTTATGGTTAGTGAAACATCTTTGAGTGCCTCAACGTTTCCGTCCGCCGTCTTAAACGATTTCGACAGGTTTTTAATTTCGATCATATTAACCTCCGGGCGATTTTATACGCCGACTTTTTCAGCCGGCGTATATATTATTTGTTGATTAGCCTTTGATTGCGTCGATTGTGGTGTTCTTCGAGCTGTAAACTCCGAGGGGTTCGATGTGAACGTTGGAGATAGCAACGAGGTGAGTTCCGTTTTCAGCGTTGAAGTTTTCAAGGTAGGGGATGTGCTGGAAGTAGTTAGCGTCTTTTTCTCCGCTTTCAACAACATTGTTGGGAACAACGTAGTCGGGGTATTCCTCTATAACAAGTTCGATATCTTTTTCTGCAAGGATTTCTTTTGCAACTTTAAGGATTTCAGCGTGGGGAGCGGGGGAAGCTGCAACGGTGATTTTGGTGCCTGCAAGTGCTGCATAGTCAACATCGGAAGCAAATCCGTCGCCCGGATTTTCAACAACGCTTATAACCGCACCGTTGTATGTGCTGTTGATGTAGTCTGCAACCTTTTTGCTTTCAAGAGCTGCTTTGAGGGCTTTGATCTTCGGTTCGTTTTCGTTGCCTTCTTTTACTGCAAGGACGTTAACATAGGAAGAAGCGGAGCCTTCAACTGCATCTGTGATCGGGGTGAGTTTTGCTTCAAGAGCATAGTTTGCGTTGATTACCGCATAATCTACATCTGCAAGAACGCTGGGGAGCTGTGCTGCTTCAACTTCTTTGAAGTCGATGTTCTTGGGATTGCTTTCGATGTCTCTTATTGTTGCGGTGATGCCTGCACCCTCTTTAAGAGTGATAACGCCGAGGTTCTGGAGAAGCAGAAGTGCTCTTGCTTCGTTTGTGGTGTCGTTAGGAATTGCTACTGTGATTTTTGCTTCTTCGGTAGATCCGCAAGCGGAAAGGGCGAATACGCAGGATACAGCAAGAACTGCTGCGAGAATGATTGAAATTACTTTTTTCATGGTTGATTGTCTCCTTTTAAACTGTTTTTTTCTTTCTAATATCAAAATTTTAATGGGGTACATTTTAAGAGCGGCACATTCGCTTATTTGTGATATTGGTTATCACGATTATTTTTGCCATCGTTATCATTTCACATTATCCTTTCACATTGCATAATAAAAGAGGGAAACTTTCAAAAAAGCTTCCCTCTTGTTATATCGGATATCAGTTAGATAGAAGAAAGTTCTTTTGAAAAAATTGTACGCGAAAGCATGCACATGCGGAACATGCACATCATGAAAATATCCATAACGATCGCGGTGAATTTTTTCATCGTATTTTCTCCTGTGAAATATTTATGAGGCATTTTAACATTTCCCGAAGCATTTGTCAATAGGTAATCGGAAGGTTTTGCAGTTTTGTCACAAAACCGCTATTTGCCGCTTGCCCTGTCTTCGATTGCTTCGATGTCTTCGAGAGAGGAAAAATCGTTGTTTTCAATATGCCTTTTCTCATGTTCAAGGACTTTTTCCCTCTCGTCGGGCGAGAGTTTTGCGTTAATATATATATTGTAGTCATCGTTGCCGTCGGTCACGGTTATCCCTTTAACGGTGGACGGCAGATTGACAAGCCTTATGAATATATCGTTCATAAATCAGTTTCCGTCGTTGGATTTTAACGCTTCGATAATAGCGACGGCCCTTTCGATATCTTCTTTCGACGCATTTTTCGAAACCGAAAAGAGCATTTTCATTTCGGGTCTGGTTCTCAACAAGTCTCGGAGAACGAAAACTTCGTCTTCATCTCTTTCGCTTTCTTCTGAACAGTCGGAAAGCAGCTGATTATAACTTACGCCGTAATAATCGGCGATTTTATTCAATGTCTCATAGTCGGGCTGGCGACAGCCGGTTTCCCACATCGCAACCGTTGACAATGCAACGCCGAGAGCCGCGGCGACTTCTTTCTGAGTGATTCCCGCTTTTTTGCGGAGAGCCCTCAGGTTGTTTTTGAATTGCATTTCCATAATTTTTTCCTCACCCTTTAACTTGTTTTGAGTTTCTGTTCTTATTATATATCACGGAAGGTGTATTTGTCAACCTCTCTTGGAAAAGTTTTCAAAAATTTTGCTAATTGTGAATAATGCCTATATATAAGGATTGTCATATGCACGAAATGTGATAATTCATAAAAAAGACACAAATAACGCTTGACAATGTTCACCTTATGTGATATAATATCACCGTAAAGAAGATAAACAACGGAGGATAAAAAGATGGCGGAAAGATATGCGGAATACGGAATGGTCGGTGCCGGCAGACGGTCGGGACTTGCCTATGTTGAAAATCAGGCGAAAGATTCGGCTGCAAATTATGACAGATGGCTTTCCTTTAAGAAAAGAATAAAAAAGAGCATTTCGCGTGCGATATCGGCTGAAAAAGAAAAAGCCGCAAAGAAAGCTCCCGCGTTTTCCGGAGCAATCGGAATAACGGTGTCGGTTTTCACGACTTTGAGCCTTATTGCGGGGCAGAGCAGAGGTTTTGCCTTTGCTGTCGGCGGAGAAGCGATTCTCGCTCTTGCCGCAGGCATCGGCGTATACTTTTTACTTAAAAAACTTTGTAAAGAATAAAAGACTCTTTATCATACAAAGACTGCGTCATTATTGTCCTCTCCTATAAATGTTGCAACAACAAATGAAAAGTCCTTCGGTTTTTCCGAAGGACTTTTCATTATATAATATATTTATTTTTGCAGCAGAAAATTTTCGAGAATATCTTCAATTTCGCCGTAGCTTTCAGCCGTAAATATTTTATTTTTGGTTTCGGCGGAGTTTTTCATTCCTTTGAGATACCATGCCATATGCTTGCGGCTTTCCGGAATTGCTACTTTTTCGCCCTTATATTCTATTATCAGCCGCAGATGTCGCAAGGCTGTTTCGAGTTTTTCTCTGTCGGAAGGTTTCTTATAATCTTTTCCCTCCGCTTTGCATTTTATTTCTTCGAAAATATAAGGATTTCCGAGTGCACCTCTTGCAACCATTACGGCGTCGCAGTCCGTTTCGTTTTTCATTCTTACGGCGTCTTCATAAGAAAAAATATCGCCGTTTCCGACTACCGGGATTTTTACCGTCTGTTTGACTTTTCCGATTATTTCAAGGTCGGCTTTTCCGGAATACATCATTTCTTTTGTTCTTCCGTGAACGGTTACAAACGCTGCTCCTGCGTCTTCCGCAGCTTTTGCAATTTCGGGAGCGTTCTTGTTTTCACCCGCAAAACCGGCTCTCATTTTTACCGAAACGGGAATATCCGTTGCGTTTACGGCACTTTTTACTATGTCGAAAACGAGTTTCGGCTGTGTCATCAGGTATGAACCCTCGTGATTTCCGACGATTTTCGGCACGGGGCAGCCCATATTTATATCGATAAAAAGAGGGGAAAGCTCCGAAATCTTTTTTACCGCATATTCGATAATGTCGGGTTCCGAACCGAAAAGCTGAATTCCGAATTTCCCTTTTTCCGCGTCTCCCGAAGAAGACAGGCGGGCGGTATTCTTATCCTTGTAATAAAGCCCCTTTGCACTTATCATTTCCGAAACGGTGATATCCGCCCCGAAAGAAACGCAGATCTCTCTGAACGCCCTGTCGGAAATTCCGGCAAGAGGTGCAAGAAAGACTTTATTTTCAATATTTATTTTGTCCATTATATATTTTTTGCGAGTTTGTCGATTCTTTCTATCTTTTTAATGATACATTTCGGAGAAAGAACCTTGATTTCGTCGCTGTTTTTATAAAGATACGAAATGAATTTCGGAGTGAGTTTCAATGTCGTTTCGACAAGGAAAGTCGTTTCCTGTTTTTCTATTCTTGCTTTCCCCGCAAAACGGTCTTCCGCGAATTCGTTCATGAAAACGAATATCGAGTCCTCCGATATTTCGAGAGTTACGGCAATTTCCTGATTTTTTTTCAGGTCGAGGTTTTGTCTTATATAAAGCGAAAGATCAAAATCGGGGTTATCCGCAATCTCTCCCGGAGCCGCCGCTTTTCTGTCGATAATCGTTATTTCCGAAAGTTCGTCGATATCGAAGAAATCGAAATTATCGTCAAAAGAACGGCTTCCCGCGACAAGGTAACAGGTGCTGTCGACAACGGTTATTACAAGGGGCGAAACATTATATTTAAGCCCTCTGTACGCAAAAGTTATCTTCTTGCCGTTAAAAATCGCGTCGCAGATTTTAATTGTTTTTTCGGAAAGATCGTTTTTATTGTTGTTTATGAATTTAAGCATTGAGCTCAGAATTCTGTTTTCGTTTTTGACGTTTGTCAGCTTTGCGAGTTTGAGGACAAGTTCGTTTGCCTGCTGGTGAGTGATAAAATCCGTTGTCTGCAAGAGCTGGGAAAGAAGATATATGTCGGAAGAGGTGAGGTTGTCGCTTACCATATGATAGGTGACTTCGTCTCCTCTTTTTTTCTTTTTTATCTGATATCCTGCCTGTTTTAACGCCTGAATATCGCTGTATATCGATTTTCTTTCCGCCGAAATTCCTTTCAGATACAGATTGTCGAATATCTGCGTGAGCGTCAGACCGTTTTCCTCATCGGTCATTTTCGTCAAAATGTCGAGCAGATACAGTATTTTTGTTTTTCTTGAATGCTGTTCGGACATATTCTTCTCCTTCTGTATCGTTAAGTGTCGGTTTATCTTTTATCTTTGAAATATTCGTTTATCTTTTCGGCGAGTGCGGGGGATACTCCTTTGACGGCGGAAAGATCTTCGACCGTCGCATTTTTGATTTTTTCGAAAGACTTGAAATGCAAAAACAGGTTTTTGGCACGCGTTTTTCCGACACCCTCTATTTCATAGAGCTCGGAACGCTTTTCCTGTTCGTCGCGGAGCTTTTTATGATATGCTATCGCGTAGCGGTGGACTTCCTCCTGTAAATTTCCGCAGAAAGCGAAAACATCGTGATTTTTTTCAAGCAGAAGTTCTCTTCCGTCGCCGAAAACAACCGATTTTGTGCGGTGTCTGCTGTCTTTTTTCAAGCCTATGACGGTGATGTTCGCATTGAAATCGGAAACAGCTTCCGAAACCGCGTGAATCTGTCCGAGTCCTCCGTCGCAGATAATAACGTCGGGGAGCGGAGCAAAATTTTTGTCTCCGTCAAAATAGCGAGCAAGTCTTCTTTTAACGGCTTCTTTCATATATGCGGTATCGTCGTTTCCGTAAGTTTTTTCAATCTTGAACCGCTTATATCTGCTTTTTTCGGGTTTGCCGTTTACGCAGGAAATAAATACGCATACGACGTTTTCTCCCGCAATATGCGAAATGTCGTAAACTTCCATATTGTCGGCAGAAGAAATCCCCGTAAATTCGCGGAACGCAGAAAGGTCTCTTTCCGCTTTATAGGCTTTTCCTGCGTGTTGAAGAATTCTTTCGCGGCAGTTTTTCTTTGCCGTTTCGAGAATCGCTTTGTCCTGTTCGAGTTTCGCTGTTTTGATTTTGCCGTCGAGCCAGTCATTGAGTAGCGGCATATCGGTAAACGGCAGGGAGCAGTAAATATATTTCGGCATATCTTCGGTTTCCGCGTAATACCGTGAAATATAGTCGCTCATAAGGGTGTCGGTGTTTTCCGCGACATTTATATCGAAAATATCGCATCTTTCGCCGACGATATAACCGTTTCGTATTCTGAGCATAAATATGCAGTAGACGGGTTCTTCAAGAGAAACTCCGACTTCTTCGCTTTC
>CAKSPP010000065.1 GCA_934481505.1 uncultured Eubacteriales bacterium | reverse complement strand
ACGGCAAAACATGCAAACAGTGAGACCACCATAACGATTGCCATAAAAACGGAAAATACTTTTTTCATAAAAAAGGTTCCTCCTCGGGAGCGTTGCTGCTCCTCGTTCTTATATTTTTGGGGGCACTTCCCCCTTTGCACAAATATTGTAGCACAAAAACACTACCTTTGCAAGTCCTCTTTAATGTTTTTGCAGTTCACAAATCTGATTTTTTCGTTTGTGGAAAGTGACAAAAAAGATTTTTGCCGATTTGTGCAACTTGCACAAAGGATAGAATTTTTTGTAAAATAATATTCACAGTAATGCCTTAAAAAGCCGATTTTTCGACATTTTCAGGCAATTTTTGACACAGAAATAACACCTGATCCGCCAATAAAATAAAGTCGCAACAATTTGTAAACTCTGCAAGAACCGTGAAAAATGCGGAAACGATTTTGTGAAAAAAAACGGAAATCAAAAGAAAAATCCGAAAGCCTATTGACAACGTACTATTATATATGTTAAAATAGGAACGCCGCATAGTAAAGGCTTACAAATGTGCAACGCACTGCCTTGATAGCGAGACTTATATAAAGAGGTAAAATAATGTACGCAGTTTTCGTAACAGGCGGAAAGCAGTATAAGGCTGAAGAGGGCGACACCCTTTTCATCGAAAAACTCGACGCCGCAGCAGAAGACACCGTAGTCTTCGACAAAGTATTGCTCGTATCCGCTGACGGATCATTGAAGACAGGCACTCCTTACATTGACGGTGCCAAGGTCGAAGCCAAAGTCGAGAAGAACGGTAAAGGCAAAAAAATCCGCATCTTCAAGTACAAGGCTAAGAAAGGTTACCGCAGACGCATGGGTCACAGACAGCCGTATACCAAAATCGTAGTAACGGCAATCAACGCGTAAGAAAGTAGGAGGTGTTTTTTAATGGCACATAAGAAAGGTGTAGGTTCTACCAAAAACGGAAGAGATTCCGAGTCAAAACGTCTTGGTGTTAAGAGAGCCGACGGTCAGTTCGTATTGGCCGGAAACATTCTCGTAAGACAGAGAGGAAGCAAGATCCACGCCGGCGAAAATGTCGGTAAAGGTTCCGACGATACTCTGTTCGCTCTCACCGACGGCGTAGTTAAATTCGAAACTTTCGGAAAAGGCAAGAAGAGAGTCAGAATAGCTGCCGAATAAGGCATGCCTTTCAGTCAATCGGATAAAATCGGCTTACAGTGAAAGGCTGTAAGCCTTTTTTATTATTCCATTATATTATATTCACGCCCGACGGGCAGAGGTGATTATGTTCGCAGACAGCACTGATTTATATGTAAAAGCGGGGAACGGCGGCGACGGAGCCGTTGCGTTCCACAGAGAAAAATACGTTGCGGCGGGTGGACCCGACGGCGGCGACGGCGGAAAAGGCGGAGACGTCATTTTAACGGTTGCCGACAACTTAAACACCCTTGCCGACCTGCGTTTCAAGCACAAATTCGTTGCCGAAAACGGAGAGAACGGAAAAGGCTCGAAGATGTTCGGAAGAAACGGAAAAGACCTTTATATCCGCGTTCCGAAAGGCACCGTCGTAAAGGATAAGAAAACGGGTCTTGTAATTAAAGACATGAGCGACGGAAACGATTTCGTTATTGCAAAGGGCGGCCGCGGCGGCTGGGGAAACAGACATTTCGCCACCCCGACAAGGCAGGCACCCCGTTTCGCGAAACCCGGAATTCCCGGAGAAGAAAAGGAAATCATCCTCGAACTCAAAATGATAGCGGATGTCGGACTTATAGGCTTTCCGAACGTCGGCAAGAGCACTCTTCTTTCGGTTTCGTCGGCGGCAAGGCCGAAGATCGCAAATTACCATTTCACAACTCTCACTCCGAGCCTCGGAGTCGTTAAACTCGAAAACGAAGCGTCGTTTGTCATGGCGGATATCCCCGGAATTATCGAGGGAGCAGCCGAAGGACAGGGACTCGGGCATGAATTTTTGCGGCACGTCGAAAGATGCAGACTTCTTCTGCACGTCGTCGATATTTCAGGAAGCGAAGGAAGAGACCCGGTTGAAGATTATGAGGCGATAAACAAGGAACTGAAAAATTTCAGCGAGCTGCTCTCGTCCTGTCCGCAGATAGTCGTCGGAAACAAAGCCGATATAATAACCGACGACGGAGTCGCCGAAAAATTCAGAGAATACGCAAAGAAAAACGGACTTGAATATTACGAAATTTCCGCAGCGGCACATATAGGCGTCCGCGACTTATTATATAAGGTATATGAAAAGGTCGAAAAACTTCCTCCCGTCAAGGTCTATGAACCCGAATATGTCGAAGAGGAAACCGAACTCGGCGACGCAGGCGATATAACAATAGAAATAAAAGACGGCGTTTATATGGTCGAGGGAGCAAAACTTCTGCATATAATGAGAGGAATCAATTTCGACGATTATGAATCGCTCCAATATTTCCAGAAAATTCTCAATGTTTCGGGGGTTATCGATAAACTCCGTGCGGCGGGAATTAAAGAGGGCGACACGGTAAGCATTTACGACTTTGAATTCGACTTTGTAATCTGAGGAGCAGACTATGAAAAAGAAATCAGGATTTATTGCGGCGTTGCTGCTTTCCCTTGCCTTGCTCGGCGGCTGTTCGTCTTCCGACAGCGGAGGACTTGTTCAGACAGCGTCCGTCCTTCCCGAAAACGGAAAAACCGCGATAGTTTCGGCGGAGGGCTCTGTTTTCGCGGCGAATTACTTTGCGGAAGCACCGATATCGGCGGAAGACTCTTCGGCAAAAATTCAGGAACTTATAGACAAAGCCGCAGAAACGGGCGGAACGGTTTATCTTAAAGGCGGAACATACCGCCTTGCAAAGCCGATAACTCTCCCCGACAATGTTTCTCTCCGAGGCGATTTTTCGTCTCCGAACACTAAATCGGGAAACACCGCGGAAACGGTTCTTGTCGCATTGAAAACCGAAGACAATAAGTCGTCGGCGATTATAAAGACGGGCAACGGCTGCACTGTATCCGGTATAAAGATATGGTACGAAAATCAGAATTATTCCGAAGACGAGGGTTTCGGATACGCAATTTCGGCGGCTCGCTGCGAAAACGTCACTCTCGAAAACATTTCGCTCCCGAATTGCTATAAGGGAATAGAACTTACGGCGGCAAAGAACGCCACGGTAAGAAGCGTGTTCATCACCGCTTTTTCGGAGGGTATCCGCGTTGAAAGCACCGAGGGCTTTACTTCGCTCTGCGACATTTCGGTAAGCCCCGTATATTTGTATAACGATTCGAAATTCGTTGCTCCCGACGGCTTTTCTTCGTCGTCGGTAACCGATTACATCACCGCGAACACGACGGGCATATATATCGGAAACGCCGAAAATATTTCGCTTTACAACTGTTCTGTCGACACCGCGAAAATCGGTATTTACATAAATATGCCGCAGACGGGCGAGGGAATGTTTTCCGCGACGAAATGCACAACCGTCAGCTGTCAGACCTCGGTATATACCGAAGAAGCCGGGAAAAACGGGCTTGTTTTCGAAAGCTCGACTTTCGGCTCGAACGGACTTTCGGGATCAATAGGGCTTTATTTCGGCAAAAACTATAAGAGCGAGGCGGTCGTCTCGAACTGCAAGTTTGTCGGTTTTCCCGATACCGCAATGAAATCGGAGGGTTCGGGACTTACATCGGTTGTAAACTGTTCGTATGTCGGCTGGCACGAAAGAGCGATTGATTCAAGCGACGAAACGCTTGCGGCACTCTTTTCTTATTTCGGAATTTCCAAATCGCTCGGAATTCTCAATAATTACGGAGTCGGAATGTTTATCGACTGCACTTTCCAGACCGATACCGTAATCGAGGGCGGAAACTACATTCAGAACGACGAAAAGAGCGGATATTCCGTTCCGATGCCCGACCTTTCTTCCGTTTACACCTCTTCTTCCCTTTCTCCGAAAAACAAAAACTATATAAAAGCTTCGGATTTCGGAGTTACGGCGGAAGCCGAAGATAACGGACCCTACCTGCAAGCGGCAATCGACGCGGCAATCCGGAACGGAGCTGGAACTGTTCTTCTCGAAGAAGGAACATACAACATAAAAACTCCCGTTATTCTCCGCGAGGGCGTTTACCTTATCGGAACGGGAACCGAAAACGGAGCGTTTTCGACAAAGCTTGTTTATGAAACGAACGCCGTCGGTTCGTCTCCGCTTATAACAATGCAGAAAAACACGGGCGTTGAAGAAATAATTCTTTCCTGCAAGACCTTTAACGACGCGGAAAGCTTTCTTTCGGCGGGAAATCAGCCGACAACCTTTATGATTTCGGCGGAAAATGTTTCGGGCGTAAAGGTAAGCGGCGTCAAACTCGAAAACACGCCGAACGGAATTCTGTTTTCGGGCGTTTCGGACGGCAGAATTTCGGATGTTACGGGTTCTTCCCTCTTTGAAAACATTCTGCTTAAAAACTGCGGAAACATTTTAACCGCGTTTTGCAGATTTACGACCGACAACTTTTCATACGGCGGATATACCGAATATGCAAAGCAGCACGGCAGAGCAATCGAGGTTTCGGGCGGAAAAGCCGTCCTTATGCAGAATTCGTCCGACGGACAGAATGTCGGCATAAACCTCACTTCGACGGCAACCGAGGCGGCGGACAGCGTGAAAATCGCAGCAATCGGCAACTGCCTTGTAAATAACGGCATTTCGGTCAATGTTTCAAACACCGAAAACGCGATGTTCCTTTCGACGATTTCGGCACCGTCAAACGGATATCATTTCAGTTCCGAAACAACAAATAAAGGCAAAGTTTCGGTTTACGGAACGGTTACGGGCGGCAATGTCGTTTCGGCGGCGGTAATAAGAGGCGGAGACTGCGGAATTTATTCTTCCGTCTTTAAGCAGGCAGGAAGCGACGCTGTTCTCGTCTACGGCGGTTCTTCCCTTATCTGCGGAAATATCTTCCCCGATATCCCGACGGGAACGCATATTTCACAGTCCGCAGGCAGCGTTTCGGCAGTAGGAAATATTGTCCGCTCCGAAAAAGTCTTCGCGGCAATAAGCACGAACTATATGAAAACGAGCGTTTCGGGCGGCTCGCTTAAAGAGCAGTTTTCGATAAAAGGCTATGACGCAAACGCAGGCGACAACGACGAAGAGGGCGAAAACGCCGGCGAAAACTGAAAAAGTACAGATATTGTCCCTTTCCTGAAAAAGGAAAGGGATTTTTTTGTCATAATTTAGGTAAATTGTGATTTTTATATGTATAAATTGTTACCTATTGACAACTTGTCAAAAAAATGTTATAATTTTCAAAGAAAGTTGATTGATACAGAAGTATCGTCTATCTCAACTTCTAATCTATACTTTATTATGGGCGACGGCCCTTGAAAGGAGCAATCAAAAATGCAATACCCCGTTGACAAAATAAGAAATATCTGCCTTTTAGGCCACCTCGGTTCGGGAAAGACCGCACTCGCAGAGGCACTTCTTTACTACACCAAAGGAACCGACAGACTCGGTTCGAGAGAAGAAGGAACGACGGTTTGCGATTTTGACGCCGAGGAGATAAACAGAAAACTCTCGATATCCACCGCGGTAGCTCCCGTATACTACGGCGATTATAAGATAAATATTCTCGACACACCGGGCGAATTCGACTTTTCGGGCGAAGTTATTCAGGCTCTTTCCGCCTGCGAATATGCGATAATTACCGTTTCCGCACGAAGCGGCGTTAAGGTAGGAACCGAAAAAGCATTCAAGATGTGTAAAAAGAGAGGAATTCCGGTTCTTTTCTATATAACAAAAATGGACGCCGACAGTGCCGATTACCACAAGGTAATGGTTCAGTTAAAAGAAAAATTCGGTCAGAAGATCTGTGCATATAACGTCCCGATTATCGTTGACGGAAAAACTCTCGGTTATGTCGACCTCAAAGATATGGAGGGCAAACGCTACGAAATGGGCGTTAAAGTCCCCGTTGAAATTCCCGCGTCGATGAACGGACTTGTTTCGGAAATGAAAGACGGCTTTAACGAAGCTCTCGCCGAGACTTCCGACGAAATGATGGAAAAATATTTCGCAGGAGAAGAATATACGATAGACGAGATAAAAGCCGCGATGAAATCCGGTATAAGAAACGGCGATATCTACCCCGTTATGTCCGGTTCTTCGGTAAAACTTCTCGGCATCGACCCTCTGCTTTACTTTATGACAGCCTACACCCCCGAGCCCGCGGCAGATCCCGCAGCCCCGACGGCTATCAGAATTTTCAAGACAGTTGCAGACCCGTTTGTCGGTAAGATGTCTTATTTCAAAGTTGTTCAGGGCAAAGTAAAACAGGGTGACTCGCTTACGAATTCAAGAAACGAAGTCGTTGAAAAAATGAGCAAGCTCTATGTCGTAAAAGGCAAAAAGCAGACCGAAGTTCCCGAAATAGGAGCAGGAGACATAGGCGTTGTAACAAAGCTTCAACAGACCTCTACAAAAGACATTCTTTCCGCTCCCGGCGTTAAGATAGAAGTTCCCGAAATCGAATATCCGAAGCCCTGTCTTTCGATGGCGATAAAGCCGAAAGCAAAAGGCGACGAAGAAAAGATTTCGCAGGGACTGCAAAAGTTAAAGGAAGAAGACCTCACCTTTACATATGAAACGAACCCCGAAACCCACGAGCAGATAATCAGCGGTATGGGCAAAGCTCACCTTGACATAATCGTAAGCAAGCTCAAATCGAAATTCGGCGTCGACGTTGACCTCAAAGCTCCGAGAATAGCTTACAGAGAGGCTATCCGCAAGAGAGTCGAACAGCGAGGTAAGCATAAGAAACAGTCGGGCGGCCACGGTCAGTACGGCGACGTTCTTATGGTTTTCGAACCTTATGACGGCGAAGATTTACTGTTCGAAGAAAAGATTTTCGGCGGCTCCGTTCCGAAGAACTTCTTCCCCGCAATCGAAAAAGGACTTCGCGAATGTGCGGCGAAAGGTATTCAGGCAGGATATCCCGTCGTCGGTCTTAAAGCAACCCTTATCGACGGTTCTTATCACGATGTCGACTCTTCGGAAATGTCCTTCAAGATGGCGGCAAGCATCGCCTTTAAGGAAGGTCTTAAAAACGCAAGCCCGACAATCCTCGAACCGATAGGAACTCTTAAAGTTTATATTCCCGACAGCCTCATGGGCGACATTATCGGCGATATAAACAAGAGACGCGGTCAGATCCTCGGTATGAACCC